>JBOIFK010000323.1:0-8154 GCA_050741585.1 Nitrosospira sp. | reverse complement strand
CGCTAGTTGCGCCCGTGACAACAATTTTATGGGGAGACTCGGGGTTAGACATGGTTCTTTAAAAGCCGAGCTTGAGTCCGAAGAACCATTCCGCCTGTTGCACCGGGAATGCTGATGTAATGCTTACCCACGCGCAAGTCCTAATCGCCGTCCAGCATGGCGAGCAGTGTAATATGTCGCAACGGCCCCGAAACGCAACCAGACTCCCAACGCCACCAGCCACATCATAATGCCGGGATACTGATGCCGGAAGAACTTGCGATAAAACCGCATCATCCCCTTGTGCTTGTGCCATTCCACAAAAATGGGCCGAGACCGGCTGCATACCCCCTTATGGTGCAAAACCGGGGCATGGGGTATAAAAAGGATTTTCCACCCCTTCTCACGAAAGCGCATACACCAGTCAAAATCCTCACAGTGTAGAAAATAACCCTCATCCCAAAGGCCCACATTCTCGATAGCCTCCCGGCGCACCAGCATGAGTGCACCGGAAATGGCTTCCACCTCAATCGGATGATCAGGCAAAGCCTGCTTGTGCAGATGGAAATCAAAGAACAGGCGAGGCCAATAGCCCGCAAAGCGATACAGCCCAAAGGCGCGAACAAACGAACGCCATGGGGTCGGCACTGCGCGGCGCCCCCCCGCCTGCTCGGTACCATCCTCATTAATCAGAAACCCACTCACCATACCCGCCTCCGGGTTGGTCTCCAGCACCTGGACCATGCACCGTAACGAGCCTTGCCGCAGGATACAATCAGGGTTCAGGAATAGCACATAAGGCTCTTTAGCCTGCGCAGCGCCAATGTTGCAAGCTGCGGCAAAACCGAGATTGGCAGCGTTGCGGATGACCTTGAGCTTCGATTCCTCGGCAAAATGCTGAGCGCACAATTCAAGACTGAGATCCGTGGACGCATTATCCACCACCAGCACTTCGCTTGCCTGTGGCAATGCCGATTGAATGCACTCAGTCAGGTATTGTCCGGCATTATAATTTACGATAACGACGGAGACCGACAGCTGATCTGCATGTGGATTTACTTCAACACCATCTGTATTTTTCATCTGTCTTGGCGTTTTGGCGACTTTTTTGCGGCGAGCTAGGCGTTTATCCAAGCAGCCGCAGATTTCCCACGCCGCAGCGGCTTCACCAGCCCGAATCTATTTCCATCCCATACATTATTCGGCGAGAAAACACCGAATTTCGTCATTCCGGGCTCGATCCGGAATCCAGCCCAAACCGACGAGCGTATAAAATACGGCTTAAAGCCGTCCATCGTTCTAATGCGGTGCAGATGAGGGTTACTGTTTGCCGATGAGGACGAAAATTTTTGCTTGCACCTGGCCTAATTCGCTGGGTGAGATATTGCCATTATGGCTGGATTTACGCGCATCCAATCAAGCTTTTTGACTTGATCGGCCAACACAGCACCAGGGCGGCCACCAGAAATCAAGGCCTCGAAAGGATAACCCTTAGCGGGGTCTGGGGCAGCCCAACATAAGGCCGGTTTTGCCATTGTAGGACTGACCTGCTTCCAAGAATTAGCCACGTGGGGGGCTAGGTAATCAGGAGCTGTATTTGCTAAACGTCTAGTAGCGCCAGTTGTAAGACCGCTAAGCTCAAATTTCAAACCGATCACTGGCCCTCACGTAAGAGTCCGATTTTTGCCGAATATACGGTTGCTCTGTCCATTCGGGTAGGAATTTCTCATCAGTTTTTTTTCGAAAGACCTTGGATTTTCCCAAGTCCTCCAAAAACTCAAATCTATCGGTGTCGGCCATCAGTAACTTTCCCAGTTCCTTAATAGAATGCAACTGCACGTCGTCAATGATAAGAATCCCGCCACTGGCAAGCATCGCGTTCATGTAACAGAAGTCGACAAACACGGTCGGCCAACCATGCCCGCCGTCGATCAGTGCCAAATCGAACTCTTTCCCGCTTTTTGCTAGAACTGGAAGTATCCACTCTGATCGATCCACGTACTTTTCCCAGGCACCTGTGTCCAACGAGCCTTCATGAGCAAACGTAAAGATTCGATCGAATAGCAGTTGATCTGGAGCGATCGTGATAAGCTGGCTTGGCTGCCCAAATAGAAAAGCCAACGATGAGTTTCCTGCCCCCGTTTCAATGATTCGGTGAGAGCCAGATGCCACATATTTTCTGAAAGCCCGCAAATGGTAGTCTTCAAATCCCCCGCTGTTCCAGGTGACCCCTCCATCCCATGTGTGCAGTTGAGGGATATTTTGAAGATAATCGTCGAATACCATTCTGCCTCCAGAAAATTTGTGATAAGGCGTGAAACATGTTTTTATACATCATCGATTAATTGGTGACAGCGAGATAGGCAAGCTTGCCACCGTTCCATTCTTATGTTGTATTGCTCAAGAAAGACTTGGTATTCCAGGCAAGGCATATTAATACTGAAGCGCTGCGATGTCAGTGCAACAATAGCGTTAGTGAGACTGTCTAGGCTGCTTCACTCATAAAGGGGTTGTGTCTGCATTGTATGCCTGCATTTTTTCTTTCAATAGCTGACCACTAGCAAGGATCAGATGCGTATATTCGTCGTTTTTAATGCCCCAGAGCGTAGATTCTTGAGATTCCTTGTGTCCCGCCAGAAAGGGGGTAGTAGTCAATACTTTTATGGCTCCGTGATTTTCAAGATAACGATCGATAGTGTTGGTTGTTATTTCATGGTTGGTTTCATCCCACTGCGCGATTGTATCGAACACGCGTTGATTGTAAACGTTAAAAACCATGCTGATTAATTTATCGACAGTGACAAACTGATGATCTTGGTAGACATGCGTTTCTATGATATCAACATCTCTATTGAGGTTGGCCATTAGCCCTGAGAAGATATCCCAGTTCAAATCCCGATCACTCAAGTGATCTCGTATGTCTTGCCATCGTGCGGCAAAATCGGGCGGAAACTCAACATCGTCTTCACATATAGTCACTTGCGGCATGCGCTGCTGGCGTGCCAACATGATTATTAACTTATAACTCATTGCGCAGCCCAGCCAACTTTGAGTATGTCGTAATCCTTGAAAACACGAGAAGCCGAAATGATTATCTTTGTTGAATTCAGCCGTGCGTTTCACATATTCTGGCAAGGTAAGGCAAATTGTGTCAGTGGGTAATTTGATTTTGTGACCAACATGATGCCAAAAATCGTCGAATGTGATGTTGTCTGTTGCCAACAGAAACCTATAGAAAAAATAATCAAACTGATTGGCTTGCTTTTCGAGTAGAAGGCGGTTTTCAGAAATGCGCTGTTGACGTAATCCGTCGTTCTGTAGCCAATAGCGTACGCGCTCAACCATGCCAGACACATCATCAATGTCTACAAATTCAACGAGTCGCATAAGGTTGACATGATGGTCCATGTCGCTTGAACGTTCCGAGACGACGAGCTTATGTAAAGATAGGCATTCCCAAATTCGGGTAGTTTCTAATAGTGCATCGGCATAATAGTGAATGTTTACAATGATGCGCGCGCGCGCCAGGGCGGTATGGAGGGCTGTACCAAAGAGGTTATTAATTATTTTCACACGACAATGCTTTTTAAGCTCGCGAAGAAATCTTTGCCTCCGCTCATTATTTACGTCACCATAAAAAATGACATCGTAGTTTTCTTCGAGAGAGCCTTCGGGTCCATAATCAGCAAGATGATCTATCGGAAGATAATATATCTGGCGCGGACTCAAGCCCTTAAGGCTGAGGAAGTTGATATTGACGGTGGAGTAGTCCAGGATAGCAAGCGAATTTTCTAACATGCGCAGGTATTCATCAGTAAACCAGCGCGAACTGACGGATTGTTCCATCTGTAGTGCGATATAGAAGCGCGGTAGCTGCGCAAACATCTGAGGGCAAATAACAAAATAGGGGTCATCACTATAGCCGCGAATAGGGCGCTCGTGAATGATTTGTGACTTGATTCCGACTCGAGACAAGGCTGCTGAGATGGCTAGGGCTACATAAAGACAATGGGGGGTGGTAAGAATGACTGTAGGTTGCTCTGAATTCGAACGCAAGAGAAGCTTGCGTTTGACAGCGGCGGACATGGGAGCATGGCGCGGCCCGCCCCGTATAACAAACAGCGCTGCGTGTCGGAATGTTTCCACTACGCCTAATTTTTGCGCGTATAGAATATATCCACGCAGAACTTCAGGCTGTTCCTGAAAATATTTCACTGTTGCGCCCACACGAGAGAATTTAGTCCGTATGCTTTGTGCGCCGACTCTCAAAATGTGTAGAAACCTAGTGGTTCGCCAAGAAGTGGTTAGCATATACGATAAGAAATTGATATTTAATCATATTATTTAAGCGTTTCTTTTCTCCACAATCCCTTTTACCTTGCAAGCCTTGAATGCTGCCCAGTAAGCTCGATGGAGCAGATTGCGATTCTCATCGCCTAGATCGAAGCCGGCCGCGAGTTTTAGATTGGCCATTGAGTCGAGGCTGCGGGCTGATTTGACGATTGCTTCATAGTGCTCGCCGATCATTGCCCAGTTTTGTTCCGAGTCTACCGTTTCTGACCATCGCTGGATTTCAGGTTCAGGATGAATCTGGCTGAAAACATAGTTGGACGCTCCTTGGCGCTCCAGTCGGTAGCAGAAGGCATCGAAATCTACCTTCCTGATCATGTAGGATATTGCGTTCTTGTTGAAAATAACTCGCAAGCCCTGCTTGGAAAGTCGGTAACCTAGCTCAATATCCTCGCAGCCGAACCGAAAGATGGGATTGAATGTTCCGAACTCCAGTAAAAGCGAGCGTTTGCAAGAAGAACGTCCACCCCAGAAATAGGTGTAATCTAGAACATCACCGTGTTTTAGCGATGAATAAGAAAATAAAAAATGACCAATCTCGGTCACAAAGTGCATGAGTAAGTTTCCGCTAATTTCCGGGCTCAGTGCCGTATATCCGAGTACCGCATAGTGCCGGGCGGGAAACTCCTTATGCGTTTTTACATGTTCCTCCAGCAGAGTTTCCTTTGCAATATCATCGTCATCCAGAAAAAGCACAACTTCACCGCAGCAAGCAAACAAACCGTGATTCTTGGCACTAGCTAGGCCAGCATTGCGCTGATAGAGATAGCGAAGCGGAAGTCTTGAAGCATAGGCGGCTACTACAGCCTCGGTATCGTCGACAGATCCGTCATTTATTATAACAACCTCGAAATCATGTGCGGGTAGCGTTTGTTGGCACAGGCTGTCAAGTACTCTAGCCAATAATGATGCGCGGTTGTAGGTGCAAATTACCGCGCTAAGGACCGGCTTGGCAGAGCCGCGAGGAGTAGCCAGCAATTTGTCAGACATAGGATTCCAATATGAAAAATGCGTCTTCTTTTGACAAATGCGGTCGCTCGGCAAGGTACTTGTTCATGTCATTTTTGCTAATCTCATAATCGTAATACGCCACGGGATGACGCAAGTTGTGAGCAACTGGTACAGCATCGCCAATACCCATTCTAAGATTGTTTTTTTCCACCAAAACGGGCCATACAAAATCATTACCCCAACCCATAGGACTTGTCTCGTCAAATGGCAAAAAGTAGTCGAATGCGCTGCGATGCAATGAGAACAGAGGCCCTATTTCGACGAAACGTGTCTGGCGAGCGTCGATGCCGTCCAGTTGTTCAACGAACCAATGATCAATATAGCTATCATGGGTTCGGGCAGGCTGAGCCACTGCGAAACCATAACGCGATATCAGTGCAAGATAGCGATCCAGGAAGCCGGGTGGCAGCTGAATATCATCATCACTTACTATAAGGTACTCGAAGTCGTGTAGATTGACTGCCTTCAGTAGTTGGTTCAGTAATAGAAACTTTGGTGATGGTGTATCGGTAACTTGGACTGTAAAACGCGCTGTATCTGAGTCAGGTTGGCCATTGCCCAAGGCAATCCATCGCTGCTCTACCTCCCAATCGCTGCTGCCTGCAAGTTCCCGAGTAATCTGGGGGGCAAGATTCTCTTTGTCTACAAGATATACTCCAACCACTAAAACTTTGGGTCTCGATCCTTTCTGTAAATGTTGCTCACACAGTAATTCCTTTGGTGTGTGCGGAGTATTGATCAAAATGAACTCACTGGCAGGTGGTAATTGCCATTCCGGCTTCCTGGTGTCCGGTCAGCCTAGATTTGTTTTGTGTCCGACCAAAAATCTCGACCATCTGCTTCCGATTCGCAGCGAGGGAATAATTGGCTTTCAGGTAAACAAGCGACTCCGTGGAAAGGTTGCGCCACAAAAGTTTATTACCATAAAGCCGAACTACTGAGTCGGCAAAATCTTGAGGACCGGTAGCGACCAAAACGTGCTTTCCATGGTGAAGCCCCATCCCTTCTGCTCCAATCTGTGTGGTAATCACCGGCAACCCATGGGACATGCTTTGACCAACCTTGCCTTTCATGCCCGCACCAAAACGCAGTGGTGCGACAAATATGCGACAAGACTCAAAGTAAGGTGCAACGTTGGCCACAAACCCCAATGGCTCCACATTAGCTGAACGTAACGCTCTTACCGTGGCCGGCATATTGCTTCCGATAATGTAAAAAACCAAATCAGGGATTTCTTCAATGATCTTTGGCAGGATATCCCGAACAAAGTATATAACTGCATCTTCGTTGGGTTTGTGCCAGAAGCTCCCGATGAAGAGCAAGCCCTTGCGTTGATCGAAAGACATTTTCGGGGGATAAGGCTCATGAATGTTTGGCAGAATAGTAATTTTCGCGTCAGGCTGTTCAATGAGTAGGCGATTTCTTTCTTCATTAGTGATCGCGAGCACCAGATCCGCGCAGGCAGTATTGAAAAGTTCCATACGTCGGAAGTGTGCGATGACATCCAGCAGACTGCGATCACCAGATACCTGCATCTCACGCTCGAACCTGATCCAATGAAGATCGACCGTATCATAAATGATGGTAGCATACAACGCATATGCTCTTACATAAGGTAGGTATTGAAAAGCTACTTCTGGTCGGGATAGCAATACAAAATGGTATTTGCCTCCAGCATCTGCTAGGTGACGGCGGGCTGCATTAAATCCGCGAAGGACATCGATACCTTGTTCTTCCAAGGTCTCCTGATAATGCGGCAAGTATTCTTCGGAATCGGAGATAAAAGTGATACGAAACTCCATCTCCCGTAGCAGGCGAATGATCGCCGACATGCGTACAGAACCCGAATCCTGATCGGGAGTAGGTGTACGAAGATCAACCACCAATACCCAAGGATCGCTAGGGTCGAATTGTTTGGCGCTTACCGCTATTAGAGGCAGAAATTCGTGATTTTTCTCAAATTGAAAGGTATTTTCGTTGATTATGTCAGCTTGGTTGGAGGCGCCGAACTGACGTAAATAGATTTTCTCAAGCCGTTGTTTGACAATTAGAGGCAACGGCAGGTTTCTATACACGCGGCGCAGCAGGTTATTGAACCCAGCGAAGCGCATGATTCCCGTCAGCGGGCCCTGTTTTGCGTGTATGCCCAGCGTTATTAATATTGACTTGATTGACCGGATGGGCCTAGTCAAGCGCCAGGAAGTAGAAGCATGAATCTCCGCGGTCTGATACTCAATCTGATGCTGTAACCTGGCGATACGACTGTTATATTCAATCACAGTCTGATTAAGGTTGACGATTTGTTCATTTTGCTCCGTTACCATTTTTCCTAAATTTGCAACAGCTTCCTGAGAGAATATGTCGTGCTTGCCCGTGAGTTCTATAAGATCCCGATAATCAAAATTATAGAGCTCTTTGATTTTTCCTGACGTTTTATCATCCCACAGCAAATTAAACAGCGAAATGCTGGCATATGTTTTGGCCATATGTAATGCATTCGGCTCAAGGGAAAGCATGGCAAGAACAAATCCCGGGACAAATCCATTCTTCCTATAGAATTGTTTTGCTCCTGGAAAAACCGCCACGAATTCCTCGAATGAATCAAGTCTCAGATAATTAGCAAATACTTGATAAAATTCCGTAACACCGCGAATCCGGGTTTCGGGTCGACTACCACTTGTATTGGCTTCGTTGTTGCGAACACGAAACCTAATGAGCTTTTCTTGTAGGACATGAATTTCATACTTTAGGCAAATTCGGATCCACATGTCAAAATCCCCTACCTGTGCAAATCCGTAGCGATATGTGCCGCAG
>JBOIFK010000322.1:0-3429 GCA_050741585.1 Nitrosospira sp. | reverse complement strand
CTATAGCGACTGGCAACGCGATCCCCTCTCGCGCATGTGGTTCGAAGATACGCCAATGGAATGGTTTCACAATTATTATCTTTCCCGGGTCAGTGTGGAGCTTGATGATTACAACGGCATTCTGGTGATCAAGACTCAAGCCTACGACCCCAAAATGGCCTATGCCATCTCCACGATGCTGGTGGAGGAGGGTGAACATTTCATGAATGCCATGTCGCATAGTCTTGCCCGGGAACAGGTGGCCTTTCTTGAAAAACAGGTAGCAAACGTCAATGAGCGCACCATTCAGGCTCGTCAGGCCGTATTGGAGTATCAGAACCAGAAAGGGCTTGCCTCTCCCCAGGACACCGCGGAACACTTCGTGACTATCGTCAATCAGCTTGAGGCCCAGCGTACGGACTTGCAAACCCGCCGTGCCGCGATGCTGGGTTATCTGATGCCCGGCAGTTCCAATATCGTCGATCTCAATCTGCAAATTGCCGCTGTTGAACGGCAGATAATCCGGGAGCAGGAGCGGCTGGCGTCTCCGAAAGGCAAAACCTTGAATCGCACCGTGGAGGAATTTCAGCGTCTGCAGATGAATGCCGAGTTCATTCAGGATGTATACAAAACCACCTTGGCCGCTTTGGAAAGGGGAAGGGTCGAGGCCACGCGTATCCTTAAAAAAGTCTCGATACTGCAAAGTCCCAGTGAACCCCAGCACCCACTTGAACCTCGCCGGATATACAGCACCATCATCTTTATACTCGGTGCACTGATGATAGCTGGCATTGCGCACTTACTCGCCGCGATTATTCGCGATCACAAGGATTGAATCATGATATCGCTATTTGCATTCCTGAGAATCAAGAATACAGGTGCCCGGAGCGGGTCCATGATCACTCACGAAAGGCAAATTGCGCGATCAGGGGCGTATGTTCTGGGAGTGGCCCTTTTACTCGCTCCGCTCACGCTGACCGCGCAAGGGATGAATCAGATCTTAAATCCCTTCTCCGTAGGACAGAGTCCTGCACGGCCCACGGCCAGACCGCCGATGCCAACGCTTCCCTCACATCCAGCCATCGACACAACCGAGACGCCTGCATCAGCCGCACAGCCAGCTGCGACTGCCCCAGGGGCGACCACCCCGGAAGCCCACGATTTGCCGCCCCAGTTTTCCGACTACTCCATTAACTTGAAGAGTGACGTCTTTGGTGCCAATCTCTTCACCGGTGCTTTCGCCCGTCAGGGTGCTACCCAGTTTAACCCGGACTACTCCGTAGCCGTGGGCGACAAGATCCAGACCCGCTTCTGGGGTGCTTTCGAATATGACGCACCCCTTATCGTAGATCCCAAAGGCAACATTTTTCTGCCGCATATCGGTCCCGTACAAGTCTTGGGTATACGCAACAAGGACCTTCAGCGCGTAGTCGAATCTGCGGTCGCCAAAGTCTTCCGCACCAATGTCAACAGTTATGCCAGTCTCGCAGCCGCCCAGCCGGTGCGCATATTCGTCGGAGGTTTCGTCAATCGCCCCGGCCTCTATAGCGGCACGAGCATGGATAGCCTGCTGCATTACCTTGATCAAGCCGGCGGCATCGATCCTGAGCGAGGGTCGTTCCTCAACGTTCAGGTCAAGCGAGGCAACCAGATACGCGCTACTGTCAATCTATATGATTTTCTGTTGCAAGGGAGCATTCCGCTCATCCAGCTGGCTGATGGCGATGTTATCTTTGTCGCGCCACGCCAGAGCGTTGTCAAGGTCAGCGGCCTGGCAAAGAATGCCAAGCGCTTCGAATTCAGCGGCACCGGCCGCAGTGTGGGCGATCTCATCAAGATGGCCAAACCGGATGCCCGAGCCACCCATGTAAGGGTGACACGCAACACGGGCGCGATAAGGAATACCGAATATTTTCCTTTAGCTGACGCCACCCACGTAGCTTTGCAAAATGGCGACGATGTCGAATTTACCGCCGACAAGAAGCCCGGCACGATCACCGTGCGCGTGGAAGGCGAGCACGAAAGTGCCCAGGAATATGTGTTGCCCTACGGTGCCAGACTGGGGGAGTTGGTTAACCAAATCGAACTTTCCAAGCGGTCCGATATTAACAGCCTTCAGCTCTATCGCTTGAGCGTCAAAGACCGGCAAAAGCAGATGCTGGAGACATCGCTTAAAAATCTCGAAGCCGCCGTTCTCACGGCGCGTTCCGGTACCGCCGAGGAATCACAGTTGCGCATGGCCGAGGCCACACTCATCCTGGAATGGGTCGAGCGGGCAAAGAAGATCGAACCGGTGGGCCAGGTGATCATAGCCAAGGCCGCCAGTCGCGATGAACTACTACTGGAAAATGGCGATATTCTGCGTATTGCCGCAGAGGATGGCCTGGTGCTGGTAAGCGGCGAAGTTCTCTTCCCGACGACGGTCGCCTTCGACCCCGCTTTGAATCTGAATGACTACATCCACCGTACTGGCGGCTATACGCAGAGTGCCGATACCGCACGCGTGGTGGTGGCTCATCGCGATGGCAGTTTCGATGATGTTACGAGCGGGTTCTTCGGTTTTAGCAGTGGCCCGGTAATACGTGCCGGAGATGAAATCCTTGTGCTGCCACAGGTCGATAAGAAGTGGCGGCAGTTCTCAAAAGAAGTCGCCCAAATCATCTTCCAGCTTGCTTTAAGCGCAAGAATGGCAACCAGGTTCTGAAGCGCTCCATGAGAAATAGAATCGCTTATAAAAATTTAGATGCTAAATAACTCTGCTCAATATCTATATTTCCTTCATACATAAGGCGATCTCAAGTGACAAGAAACGCTCTGGCATACGTTGAAAAACCGAGGATAAGGACCGACGGTAAATCCATCGTTGTCGTACTCGGCATGCATAGAAGTGGCACAAGCGCCATCACTCGTGGGCTTATGGTCCTCGGCGTAGAGCTGGGCGACAATCTCATGCCGCCGGCACCAGATAACAACAAAGGGTTTTTTGAGGATCTTGATGTAAATGCCATTAATGTCGAGCTATATAAGTCTCTTGGACATGGCCAGGATTGGCACACCCTTGCATTCGTGCCTGTCGCCGAGTTACTTCATGAAAAATATGCTCCTCTCCGCTTGCGGGCGATTGAGTTGCTCAGATCGCGATTACAGACCACGGACTGTTTCGGCCTTAAAGATCCCCGCATATGCCGTATTTTACCGTTCTGGCAAAGTGTTTTTGAACATCTGCAACTTAAAGTTTCCTACATTATTGCGGTAAGAAACCCGCTTAGCGTGGCCAGGTCCCTAGGAAAAAGAGATAATCTTCCCCCTGAAAAATGCCACTATCTGTGGCTTGAGCACGTTCTCCCCAGCATTCTTCTTACCCAGGGTATGCCTCGGGCGCTGGTCGACTACGATCGTCTTCTGGACGATCCTCAAAAGCAGGTTGCCCGGATCGCCCTTACCCTAGGC
>JBOIFK010000321.1:0-6686 GCA_050741585.1 Nitrosospira sp. | reverse complement strand
GCCTTCAAATGTTGCGTCAACTGGAATTCTCGCTGTTCGACATGCATCTGCATTTTGATTTCAACCCGAATGAGGGCAAAACGGCACAGCAATTGCTGGATGAAATTCGCAAGCAGATCGCGGTTATCATTCCACCCGAGTTCAACCGTTTTCCCAACAGTTTTTCGCATATTTTTGGTGGGGGCTATGCGGCGGGTTATTACAGCTATAAGTGGGCGGAAGTTCTGTCGGCAGACGCTTACAGTTTGTTTGAGGAAAGCGGCGGCGGTAAAGTGATTAATGGTGAAACCGGCACCCGTTTCCGGAATGAAATTCTCGCGGTTGGCGGCAGCCGCCCGGCACTGGAATCGTTCATCGCATTCCGTGGACGTGAACCAAAAATAGACGCGCTGCTACGTCACAACGGCATGGCGACTGCATGAAAGGTGCCGGGAAGATTGTGGCGGTCGGGCAATGTTATGCGGGGAATCCGATATGGGAGACGAGCGAATGACGGCATTCCTGCAACAACTCCTTTCCGAGCTGGCAAGCCTGTGGAAAGGGTCGAAGCGAAATGTGACTCGGCCAAGCGCTTTTGCCGCCGATTTCCTTTAAGTTCGACAGGCTGCTAAAATAAGGCATGCGCGTCGGTTCTTGTCTTCGCTTATCTTCGTTTCGTTCACGCCCCGGTATCGGTAAACCTGAATTCGGCAGTTGAGCGCTCGTTTTCGGCGGGTGCGTTACGGAGCGGACTGAACGGATTCGCTGCCGTCATTGAATTTCAATCAGGTATCTGTCGGTTAAAGTGATTGACGGCAGATTGCGGGGAATCCGAGTGAGCCCCCTGACAAAGTGGCTTTCCGCAAAGCCGCCGCCCCTTCGCTCAGTTGGAGAATGGCAATATCGAACGCTCGCCGCGTTGCACTCCTTGGCATCGTAGACTAAGCTACGGCCTTCGTCGTACGCCTTGTGGGGCATCCCGATTTTGCCGCAATGCGCTCCATGGATGACTTATTCAGAGATTCCTTAGTATCGCTCGACAACAGGAGAAAACCAGATGAAATGTACTAAATGGGTTGTCACGGCCACGGTATTGGCTACAGTACTGATTGGGTGCGCGCAAACGCCGCCCACACCCCAGGTCCAGAAATTCAGGGACGGTGAGTTACCCGTTCCTGCGGAGTACAAGAGCTGGCCTAAATTTTTGTCCGAGGTTCAGCGCACTGATACCAAACAGGTCCGCGAAATCTATATCAACCCTATCGGGCACAGCACAAAAATGGGCGAGGCTTTTCCCAATGGCACTATTTCTATAATGGAGATCTACAAGGCGCGGGAAGCGGCTGACGGCACTCCACTGAAAGGCGCGGATGGTAAATTTGTCAAAGGCGAATTGTTAAAAATAGGAGTGATGGGCAAAGGCGCCGGATGGGGTGAGAGTGTTACGCCCCCCGAACTCAAGAATGGTGACTGGGTGTACTCCATGTATCTGGCTGATGCAAAAACGAAAGCGCCGGACGATACCGCAACCTGCCGCGCATGCCATTTGCCGCTGACGGACAAGGACTATATCTTTCGCTATGACGAGTATTTCCAGAAACGGGGCGATAATCCAAGCGCCGGGAGTTGACCGCCCCTCTCCCATCTCAGCTTTTAGCTCTGGCGCCACGACCTGTGGGGATTCTTCCCCACTCTGATTTGATGCAAGCTCAGCTAATCAGCTGAGCTTGCCATGACATTGCTTATATTTCTTTCCTGACCCGCACGGACACGGGTCGTTGCGGCCAACCTTTTCTCCCCGGCGCACGAATGGCTGATGCTTCTCCTGGCGTGCCTGATCCTCTAGACCTTCACGGCCTTCCTCTTCGCCCAACACCTCTTCATAAGCCGCGTGGTGATACTGCAAATTCACCG
Source organism: Nitrosospira sp. (assembly GCA_050741585.1). Taxonomy (GTDB): domain Bacteria; phylum Pseudomonadota; class Gammaproteobacteria; order Burkholderiales; family Nitrosomonadaceae; genus Nitrosospira. The sequence continues at coordinate 4,793 of JBOIFK010000321.1, read as the reverse complement.
GCGAGCGCTGTGTTTCCGCTACCGCTTCCACCTGTTGCTCGCTCTTGATCTGAACGGTCATGAGTATTTTGGTCACCTCCACCTTGATTTCCTCGAGCATGGAGGTAAACAGCTCGAAGGCTTCGCGTTTGTATTCCTGCTTGGGGTTTTTCTGTGCATACCCACGCAAATGAATACCCTGGCGTAAGTGATCCAATGCCGCCAGATGCTCGCGCCAGTGAATGTCGACGCTTTGCAACATCACGGCACGCTCGTACTGATGCATGATCCCGATACCGACCTGCGCTACCTTTTCTGCATAATGTCCGTGGGCTATCTCGGCAATACGCTGACGGAGATTCTCTTCATGCAGGTCGGACTCTTTCTCCAGCCATTCCTGCAACGGCAGTTGCAGCTGATATTCAGCGGTCAGTGCCTTTTCCAGGCCCAGAATATCCCACTGCTCTTCGACACTCTGAGGCGGAATATGGAGGCCAATGAGATGACCAAGCACGTCCTCTCGCATTGCGGTGATCGTCTCTGAAATATCTTGTGACTCAAGAAGCTCGTTACGTTGCTGGTAAATCACCTTGCGCTGATCGTTGGCGACATCATCGTACTCCAGCAATTGCTTACGCATGTCGAAATTGCGGGCTTCCACCTTGCGCTGGGCATTCTCAATGGCACGTGTCACCCACGGGTGTTCGATAGCCTCGCCTTCCGGCATGTTGAGCCGTTGCATGATGCTCGCAACACGATCGGACGCAAATATACGCAGCAGCGGATCTTCCAGTGAAAGATAGAAACGGCTGGAACCGGGATCTCCCTGACGGCCGGAGCGACCACGCAACTGGTTATCCACGCGACGAGACTCATGCCGTTCGGTACCGATAATGTGTAACCCTCCTTGCTTCAAAACTTCATCGTGAAGTAGCTGCCATTGCTCTTGCAACTCTGCAATACGCTCAAGCTTGAGCGGCTCGCTTATGTTCTCGTCGGAACGAATACGCTCGATTTCAGGTTCCGGGTTGCCGCCCAGCACAATGTCAGTGCCCCGCCCCGCCATGTTGGTGGCGATAGTGATCATTTTTGGGCGGCCAGCCTGGGCGACGATCTCCGCCTCGCTTGCATGTTGCTTGGCATTCAACACCTGGTGTGGCAGGTTCTCGTGCGTTAGCAATCCCGAAAGCAGTTCATTGTTCTCAATCGAGGTTGTTCCGACCAGCACAGGCTGCAACTTCTGGTAGCAGTCTTTAATTCCATCAATGATGGCGCGGTTCTTTTCGTCCATCGTACGGAAGACCTGATCCATGCGGTCATCACGTATCATGGGGCGATGGGTTGGAATGATCACCGTTTCCAATCCGTAGATTTGCTGAAACTCATAAGCCTCGGTGTCGGCCGTACCCGTCATGCCGGCCAGCTTGTGATACATACGGAAATAATTTTGAAACGTGATCGAAGCAAGCGTCTGGTTTTCCTTCTGGATAGGGACGCCTTCTTTTGCTTCCACCGCCTGATGCAGGCCTTCCGACCAGCGCCTGCCGGACATGAGCCGGCCGGTAAACTCGTCGACAATGACCACTTCCCCGTTCTGGACCACATAGTGCTGGTCGCGAAGAAACAGGGCCCGGGCACGCAGGGCGGCATAAAGATGATGGACGAGATTAATGTTGCCGGGATCATAGAGACTGGTTCCCGGTAAAAGCAAGCCGGCTTCGAGAAGCAATTTTTCCGCGTGTTCGAAACCTGCCTCACTTAAAAGTACCTGTTGAGATTTTTCATCCACGCTGAAATCACCAGGGCTATTCTCCTTTTCCTGACGTGAAAGTTTCGGAACCAGCATATTCATGCGCACGTATACTTCGGTGTTGCCTTCCGCCTGGCCGGAAATAATTAATGGGGTGCGCGCTTCGTCAATCAAAATGGAATCGACTTCGTCGACAATCGCATAGTTGAGTGCACGCTGCACCCGCTCGGCAGGGTGGTTCACCATATTGTCGCGCAGGTAATCGAAGCCAAATTCGTTATTGGTCCCGTAGGTGATATCAGAAGCGTAAGCGGCCTGTTTATCATCGTGATCCATTTGTGAAAGAATCACGCCAACGCTGATACCGAGAAACTGGTAGATGCGCCCCATCCATTCCGCGTCGCGTTTAGCCAGATAATCGTTCACCGTAACCAGATGAACGCCTTTTCCAGCCAGGGCATTGAGATATGCGGGCAAAGTTGCCATCAGTGTCTTACCCTCGCCTGTTCGCATCTCGGCGATCCTGCCGTTGTGAAGCACCATGCCGCCAATCAACTGCACGTCAAAATGGCGCATTCCCAGCGTCCGTTTGCCAGCTTCGCGCACCACGGCAAACCCTTCCGGCAGCAACGAATCGAGGGTCGTTCCATCGGCAACGCGTTGCCGGAACTCTTCTGTTTTTGCGCGTAACTCAGCGTCAGCAAGTGCCCCAATCTCGGCTTCCAATGCGTTGATCTTCCCCACCGCCTGGAAATATTGCTTGATCAGCCGATCGTTACGGCTTCCGAAGACTTTCTTGAGCAGGTTGTTCAGCATGAATTTCTATTTCAACAGACGTCCAAAAATAAGGGGTGAGGTTTTTGGCCTCACCCCGCAGCAGAGTATTCACCCGGCTCAACCGGGCATCTTCAAGAACCGCGATGGATTTTGTGGTAAGCCCCTGTGCCTGACTTCAAAATGCAGATGCGGACCGGTAGAACGGCCGGTGCTGCCCACTTCTGCGATCTTCTGTCCTCGCACCACCACCTGGCCCAGCGTGACCATGCGTTTGGAAGCATGAGCATAACGGCTGACGAGATCATTACCATGGTCAACATCAATCATATTACCATATTCGGGATGGTAACCGGAATACACGACGACACCTCCCGCCGCGGCTACAATGGGGGTTCCAGTGGCAGCCGTGAAATCAACACCTTCATGAAAAGCGCTTCTGCCGGTGAAAGGATCAATGCGCACGCCAAAACCGGAGGAGTACCATTTTGTGCTTACCGGCATAATGGACGGAAGCATTTTTTTCTTGAGCCTGTCCTGCATCAAGACGGAATCCAGCGCACCGAGCTTGTCGGCGCGGTCATCCAATATAAGAGACAATTCGTGAATTTTATTGTTAAACTCCACGAATGACATGTCCTGATCAGGCATGGCGGCAAGCACTCCTCCCTGCCCAGGACTTTGATTGAATAGGAATTCCTGAGGCTTCATACCGGATAGCTCTGCCAGGCGCGCGCCCACGGAATCGAGCCGTAACAACTGGGCCTGCATCTGGCCCATTCTGACAGCCATGGCATTCAGGCTGTCGCGCAAATATGATTGGGTTTTTTGATGCTCTTCCTGCTGCACGCTTAATACCAAGGATCGCAGGGAGGGACTGTCGATCTTGTCGGCATAGCGCAGGGAAAGATAGTTCAGTCCCATTGCCAGCAACACCGCAACCAGCAGGAACGCTCCCGCCACAAGCACAAGGTGCTTGCTCGTCAAGGTTAAGGTTCTCGCCTTTGCCAGATTATTGGAAATTAGAATAATATTCATCTTATTCCCTCAATTATTATTCAGCCATGACCCCATGACCGCCCGCAAGATCAATTTTTACCTCAGTGCTCTCAGGCTGATGCCCGATCATCAACGATTATTCGGCTATGCGGGCGAGTTAGCCGTGATGCAACAGGCATTCATGGAAATTGCCCCCCCTCAACTGGCCCAACGCTGCGCCTTAGGCGGGTTTTTCGAAGGAAACCTGGTTATATGCGCACATAACGGGGCAATTGCAGCAAAACTCAGGCAAACGCTGCCGTCATTATTATTAAAATTGCAGGCGGAAGGGTATGAGGTTACTGCAATTCGGGTTGCTGTGCAAGCAAATTACCTTGCAGTCAGGGGAAATTACACCTCCACCAACTTGTCAGCGGAGAAGCGAACGATAGGTCGTGCCGGTGTGGAAAGCCTGAATGGCCTGGCTGCCGTATTGCCTCAATCGCCTTTAAAGATTGCAGTCGAATCGTTGCTGAAAAAGCAGGCCAGGAAAAAATCCTGACAAAGCGCTGGAGATAGAAAAAAACCCGTACTCTGCGCCGATCACACCATAAGCTTCATTGTCCCACAGACGGCGTTCTTATGGCTTGCTAAATCGGTCAGATAAGCCCGTGCTAACCGGCCTGCTTCGCTGGCGAGCGATAACCGTATGTTTGCGCGGCATAGGATAATGTCCTCTTCCAGGGACGAGACCAGCAGGGGCATGTGCTGCCGCACTTCTGAAATACGAGACGTCCGGACGCACTCGATCCATAGGGGAATACCACCCCGCCACCCCGCGCAAATTCACCAATTACATTAATAAACTCCCCATTTATATTCCCCATTTTAGAAACGGTAACAACCAGCGATGAATGCTCAATCGGCCTGTTTTCTCAGGAAGGCCGGAATATCCAGCATATCCACCCCTGACTGTTTCATGGCTTCCACCGTCGCATCCCGTCTCCTGTTCGTCCGAATCGCGGCAGGCGCATCAAGGTCCTTCCAGTTCACCGCATCCGTCAACGTGGAGCTGTCGGTCCCGGTGCGCGTATGAATGACACTTAACGGCTTGGGCTGCAGGCGGTTTACAACGTCGCCAAGACCAGTTGCCACCATTGTGACCCGCAGGTCGTCCTGCATATCCTCATCGATCACGGTACCGACGATCACCGTGGCATCCTCAGCGGTAAAATCCTTGATGGTGCTCATGACCTCGTGAACTTCCCGCATCTTCATTCCCGAACTGGCGGTAATATTTACCAATATTCCC
>JBOIFK010000320.1:0-14075 GCA_050741585.1 Nitrosospira sp. | reverse complement strand
ATTTCAGGAGGCCAAGCATCGGGTGCTGAAGCGGCCTGCCGAAGAGGAGCGGCATGACGACGTGGAAACCGTGACCCGCAATCCACTCCGCGAATTCGACCGTCTCGTACGTGAGGCCCGGCAATTCATGCAGAAGGATGACGCCGGGCCCGTCGCCCTTCCGAAAGAGTGGGAACGAACGGCCGCCCGCCGCGAATGTCTCCTCGGAAAAGCCTTTGATTGCGCTCGGCATGCCGCTTGTCATGCGTTAATCCTCTCATAGCCAAGACAACGAGACCAGGAGAAAGCCTTGATACTACCTCGCATGAACGCCGGGTTGCGTTGACCACATGATGCAAGTCCCGTGCTCAGGGCTCGGGGCCTGCCACAGATTTGTCCGAAGACGATTCGAGCGTCAGGCAGCGCTTAAATTGACGGGATCAACCTGGATCAGGGATGCTGCATCGTTACAGCGCCTTGACCATCTCTTCCACGACCTTCTTCGCATCGCCGAACACCATCATGGTCTTATCCATATAAAAGAGATCGTTGTCAAGACCGGCATAACCCGCCGCCATGCTGCGCTTGACCACCATCACGGTGCGCGCCTTGTGGGCATCCAGTATTGGCATGCCGTAAATCGGGCTGCCGGGAACATTCGCCGCGGGGTTGACCACGTCGTTCGCCCCCAGCACCAGCACGACATCGGTGTTGGAAAAGTCGCTGTTGATTTCATCCATTTCGAGCACCTGCTCGTAAGGGATCTCCGCCTCCGCCAATAACACGTTCATATGCCCCGGCATGCGTCCCGCCACCGGATGGATGGCAAAACGCACATTCACGCCTTTTGCGTGTAATTTTTCCGCCAATTCCTTGACCGAATGCTGCGCCCGCGCCACCGCCAGCCCGTAGCCGGGCACGATGATCACGCTGTCGGCATTCCCCATTAAAAACGCAGCATCGTCGGCGCTGCCGCTGCGGTATGTTTTCTGCGTCCCGTCGCTGGCCGCTGCGGCGCCTCCCTCGCTGCCGAAGCCGCCGAGTATGACCGAGAGAAATGGCCGGTTCATGGCCTTGCACATGATATAGGAGAGGATGGCGCCGGAGCTGCCCACCAGCGAACCGGCAATAATGAGCATGGGATTGCCGAGAGAGAAGCCGATCCCAGCCGCCGCCCAGCCGGAATACGAGTTGAGCATGGAAATCACCACCGGCATATCCGCGCCGCCGATGGGTATGATAATGAGAAAACCGAGCACGAAGGCGATTGCGGTCATCGCGGCGAAGGCCGTCCAGTTGGTGGTCTCGCTGAAGAAGAACCACAGGCCGAAACCGACCATCACGATTGCCAGGATCAGGTTGACCATATGCTGCCCGCCAAAGGTGATGGGCGCACCGCTCATGCGGCCTGACAGCTTCAGGAATGCGATCACCGAACCCGACCACGTCATGGCGCCGATAAACGTGCCGAGAAACAATTCCAGCTTGCTTCCCATCGGCAGTACCGCAGGCAGGCCGAACGAGACGGGGTTATTGACTGCCGCGATAGCGATGAACACCGCCGCCAGACCCACCAGCGAGTGCATGAAAGCGACCAGTTCCGGCATCGCCGTCATTTGCACCCGCCGTGCGACAACGGCGCCCACGGTGCCGCCCAGTGCGATGCAACCCAGTATCAGCGCCCAGTTCTGGGTGACGGTCAGCGTGGTGACGACGGCGATCGCCATCCCCACCATGCCGAACAAGTTGCCGCGACGGGCAGTTAGTGGCGAGCTCAGGCCCTTTAAAGCCAGAATGAAAAAAACCGACGCGATCAGATATGCGAGTGCGACCGAATTTGCGGACATTGACTAACTTCCTTTTTTATCTTTTTTTCTGAACATTTCCAGCATCCGCTGGGTAACAAGAAACCCGCCGAATACATTGATGGCGGCCAGCGTCACCGCCACTGCACCCAGCCATACGCCCCAGTCGGTTTCCGCAGGTCCGGCTGCCAGCATGGCGCCGACCAGGATAATGCCCGAGATCGCATTGGTCACCGACATCAGCGGGGTATGCAAGGCCGGCGTCACGTTCCACACCACGTGGTAGCCGACAAATACCGCCAATACGAAGACGGTGAGATTAATGATGGTTGGATCAACTTCGCCGATCATGCCTGCTCCTTCCAATTCGTTATCTGTAAGCTTGAATGATTCACAGTGAAGACGAGTGATAAAGCGCACACTCCACTTTCTCCCTTCTTCCCCATGATTTTTTAAGTTTTGCTGACGACTTCTCCGCCCATGCAAACCAGTGTGCCTTCAATGACTTCATCTTCCCGGTTCACTTTCAATTCGCCATTATTCGCATCAAGCATCAGGTTAAGGAAATTCATCAGATTGCGTGCGTACAGGGCGCTGGAATCCGCCGCAACCAGCCCAGGCAGGTTGGCGATTCCGACGAGATGCACGCCATGCTTCACTACGATCTTGTCCAACTCCGACAGGGGGCAGTTTCCGCCTGCCTCCACCGCCATATCGACGATGACCGAACCGGGTTTCATGGCACGAACGGTTTCTTCCTTGATCAGAACCGGCGCCGGCCGGCCGGGAATCAGCGCGGTGGTAATGATGACATCGGCTGCCGCGGCGCGTTGATGCACCAGTTCGCCCTGACGGCGTTTATAATCGTCCGACATTTCACGGGCATAACCTCCCGCCGTCTCGGCCTGCGATTTTTCCTCCTCGCTCAGGGGAACCTCGACGAATTTCGCGCCGAGACTTTCAACCTGTTCTTTCGCCGCCGGACGCACATCGAATGCTTCGATCACGGCGCCCAGCCGCTTGGCCGTGGCGATCGCCTGCAAGCCAGCCACCCCCGCACCCAGGACCAGCACCCGCGCTGCCTTTACGGTGCCGGCGGCGGTCATCAGCATGGGAAAGAATTTCTGGTAGACATTGGCCGCCATCAGTACCGCCTTGTAGCCGGCAATATTGGCCTGCGACGACAGCACGTCCATACTCTGAGCGCGGGAAATGCGCGGCAGCCTTTCCATGGCGAAGGCTGTCAGGCCGTGGCGTGCGAGCGCTTCTATACCGTCTGCCTGATGTGGCGAAAGCAGCCCCAGCAATACGGCATCCTTATGCATCATTGCCAGTTCCCCGGGCTCCGGACCGCGCACCTTGAGCACAATCTGAGATTGACCATACAGTTCCGCCGCGCTGGACACGATGTTTGCGCCGGCCTCCCGGTATGCCTCATCGGGTATGCTCGCACCCGCGCCCGCGCCAGACTGTATCAGAACAACGTGAAAACCCTTGGCGGTAAATTTCTTCACCGTCTCAGGTGTGGCCGCTACGCGGCTCTCCCCCCCGCGAATCTCTGCGGGTATGCCTATGTGCATTGATGATCTCCCTTATGGGCAATTCTGGAAATCCAGATTGCCAGTCACTCTCGCGCGGATTGCCCGCCCCATTTCGTCTTCGAATTTTTTAAAAGTAATCTTGTATTCCGGATATTTCCTGCTTTTTGGCAAGCCTGAGAAAATTGCCTCCACCCACCTGTCCATGACGAAGCCCGGATTATAAATGAACCTGGGAATGGATTGTCCGGATTGAGGAAAACAGGCTTATGCCTCAACCTGATCGGACCCCTTCAAACAATGACTGATCCACCGGGTGGTCAGTTTTTCCTGAACGCTGTTCTGGCGCAAACGTGACGCCAGCCCGCCGAAATCAACCTGGTCAAGCGGCTGATCCTGATTGAAGCAGGAAAACACATAGGTAATTTCTCCTGTTTTTGGATCCTTGTGAGGTTGCAGGCATTGGGCACAGATTTCTTTCATCATGCATTGCATCGGCGAATTGATGGAGCCGATGGCAAAGTGATCCGTCTTCAGATAAGGCTGAAGCTTGTTATGCCGGGCTGCACCCACCGCCGCCATCATGCGATCGGAGCCAATGGCGATGATACGGTCGGCATCCGCCAGTCGAATCTTCTGGGAACCGAGCGTACCGCTGCCATAAGCTGCCATTGCTTCCACGATATTGCCGACGTAACTAAGATCGTCCGGCCGCGAGGGCTCGAAACCGGGAGATTCGTCGCAGCACCACACGACGACGTCTGCCGCGGCTTCGATTTCCGCGACTTTATAGCGATCGATCAGCTTCTTGTAACCAGCAAAATATAAAATCCTTGAACCGGCGGCCCGGGCTGCCGCGCCAATGGAAAATAATACCGCATTCCCCAGCCCACCGCCCACCAGCACGACGGTCTCATCCGGCAGGATCTCCGTCGGGGTGCCGGTGGGACCCATCAGCACCACAGGGTCGCCAGGATTCAGCTTGGCGCATAAATCTGCCGATCCGCCCATTTCCAGGGCAATCAGCGATACCAGTCCGCGAGGCACATCAACCGAGGCTCCCGTGAGGGCGATACCTTCCATGGCCAATTTCGTATCGCCCGCAGTCGTGGCGAGGCTTGCAAAATTCTGGAAGCGGTAGAACTGACCAGGATGGAAACGCTCCACCGCCATCGGGGCATGTACCACAACCTCGATAATATTGGGAGTGAGCCTCTCGACCTTATACACAGTGGCGCGCAACCGTCCGTTGATTTCAGAAAAAAACAGCGCTGCCGGTTTCGTGGATGCCGGCGCCACGCGTCCGAGCATCCGGCTGACCACTGGATAACCCTGCTTGGCGCTGGACATGGCTTTTACCACATTACCCGAATACGACGGATGCAGATCGCCGAAGAAGCTGATGAAGCGCCCGTCCTCGCAGCGGCTCAACAGAACCATGGAGGTTTCCGGCTTGGGGTTTGCGCGTGGCGGGCTCACCGGATCGCCATTTTCATCGCAAGCCGCGAAGTAGCGGCCATTCAGCTTGAAATTCTTGTCGTCTTCCCTGGCAAGGACCGTGTTCGGCTGGGTCCCCGCCGCAACCAGAACGGCGCGCGCCGGGAGCTCGGCATGCCCGGTTTTTTGCCATGACCCCGTTTCATCCAGAACTTGCACCGCGAACTGGACAGACTTCGCATGATTCCATTGATCGGTTTCCACCCATATGGGCGTCAGTCCTTCGGCAAACAGGATACCTTCCTCCAGCGCCTTTTCGACTTCTTCATGATTGAGTGTATAGGAAGGGCTGTCGATGAGCCGCTTCCGGTAGGCGATGGTTGCGCCCCCCCAGGATTGGAGCAACTCCAGTACACGCGGCGCCCTCCCTTCCTCCTCCGCCTTCCTGCGCTCTGCGCGGATGGCACGGGCATGACTGAGAAACTCCTCGGCAATTTCCCGCTCTTCCTCATCCCATGCCGCACGGATGGCCATTTCACCCTGCACGGCGACAAGAATTTCATAACGGCGAAGAAACTTATCGACTTGTACCGGATAATAAGCAAGCGCTTCGGTTGCGGTATCGATGGCCGTCAGGCCTCCGCCGATCACCACGACAGGCAAGCGCAACTGCATATTGGCCACGGAATTCATCTGGGCCGCGCCGGATAACTGCAATGCCATCAGAAAATCGGATGCGGCGCGAACGCCCCGCGCCAGGCCATTGGGCATATCGAGCACCGTGGGACGTCCGGCGCCCGCAGCCAGCGCCACGTGATCGAATCCCATGGCCAGGGCATCGTCGGCCGTGAGCGTGCCGCCGAAGCGGACACCGCCAAAAAGAGCGAACTCTTCCCGCCGTTCCAGGAGCAACCGGAGCAACTTAAGAAAATTCTTGTTCCAGCGCACGGTGATGCCATATTCGGCAACGCCGCCAAAACCTGCCGGCATGCGCTCATCCAGGTTCTCTTCAAGCTCGCCCGCGTCCTGGATGGCCCTGAACGGAACGTGTTCTCCCTGCTGATTCACCCCGCAAAGATCGGGCGCCAAAGGCTCGATCTTGAGACCGTCGATTCCCACCACCGTGTGGCCATCGTTCATCAGGTGATGCGCCAGTGTGTACCCTGCGGGCCCCATGCCTACTACCAGTACTTTCCGGCCTGTCGGCGGCTTCGGTACCGGCCGGTGCAGGTCAAGCGGGTTCCACCGGGTAAGAAGACTATAGATTTCAAAACCCCAGGGCAATTCGAGCACATCCTTGAGCGTGCGCGTTTCGGCCTGCGGAATATCGACCGGTTCCTGCTTCTGGTAAATGCAGGATTTCATGCAGTCATTGCAGATGCGGTGGCCCGTACCGGCGCACATGGGGTTGTCCAGCACGATCATGGCCAAGCTGCCGACAGCCACGCCCTGGGTCTTGAGCTTGTGAAACTCGGAAATACGTTCTTCCAAGGGGCAGCCGGTGAGGAGCACGCCCAATTGGCTCTTTTTGAAAGATGGCGTCTCTTCGGGTGTCCTCGGTTTTTCCTTCAGCCCTTTCGAGCAGGAATCCTTTCCCTGTTCATGACACCAGATGCAGTAATTTGCCTCATCCAGGGCCCCTACCAGGTCGGTGCCCGGATCGGTGAGCGCAAAACCCTCCCGGCGGCGTATATGGTGAAGCCGATGAACGGTGTAACCGTCGACAGTGTCGGTATCCGTCGACAGGAGATGCAGATAGTCGAGCTTGGCGGGCGCTTTGAACAATACCCCATCCCGGCTGCGCTCTCGCCCCGCCGGCGTTTTCAGCGCCCAGGCGGCATAGAGCAAGGCCATTCCGAGCCGTTCTTCGTTCACATTCTCATCTAGCAGCCACCCTGTAACCGCGGTGGCGAAAGCCAGCTCGGAAAATGGCATTTCGAATTCGGCAGCCAGCTTCCCTTCCAGTGCAATCCCATCCGCCGCTGCGGCTTCCGTCTCGCTCACCTTGTTCATCGCCCTGCGCTGCACGAACTGTCTTTTGCAGGAATAAAGCGGCGCCAGTTGATGATGACGGGCGGCCAGAGCGCCGACTTCCTTTTCGATGCCAAACAATCTGGCGATAAAATCTTCCATCCACGGTGCGACTTCAATCAGCAGGGCCGATTCGGCTTTGCGGTCCAGGCTATCAGGATAAACGCGGGCATGATCCAGCCGGGCGCGCAACCCGGCATCTCCCTGCTGCAAAAAATCGAGAAATACCTGATCCAGTCTCGTCAGCCCGTCACGGCGATAGAGGTCGGCAAACGCGATGCCGAATCCAAGCACCGGAGAAGTCACGGCAGTTGCCGGTATAGATGGGAGCGCCGATTGTAAACTTGTCATGGTAAGGCCATCGATAGTATGAAGATGCATCAAAAAAAGGAACAACAAACGTTATCGCTATTTTTTGTTAGAACGTCACTGCGATTAAAGTTTTATATCCCTATTCAATTTATGTTTTTCCCCGCAAAAAATAATAAAAGCGGCAAAGCCGCCCTTTCCTCCCATGTTCGCCATGCCTGCCTCGTCTTCCGCAACGAAGCCTTGTGCCGAACCACCGAAAGACGGGTTGAAAATGACCGGGTTAATTGATTTCCGGACAGATCATACCCGCCGCAATGGTATTGTTGTTGACCTCGTCAATGACAATAAAACTGCCTGTCGCATGGTTGTGCTGATATTGATCGCACACCAGGGGCTGGTGCATTTTTAGTGCCACCCGCCCGATATCGTTCATTTTCAGGGTATCCGCTGCCTCATGATTCAATGTATTGATGTCCACGCGGTACGCTATCCGTGACACCAACGCCTTTACCACCCGTGTGGTGTGCTTGACAAGATATTTCCGCCGGGGATCGAGACTTTGCTCCGAAAGCCAGCATAGCATCGCCTCAAATTCCTTCGTGACCCGCGGCGCTGCCCCCTCGGTTTTTACCAGCATGTCACCGCGGGAAATATCCAGATGATCTTCAATCGTCAGCGTTACCGACTGCGGCGCGACCGCATGATCGACGGAGCCGTCATAAGTCACAATTTCCTTGATGCATGAAGTCAGTCCGGAAGGCAGCACCTTCACCGGATCACCGACGCCGATGAAGCCGGACTCGATACGCCCCATGTAGCCGCGAAAATCGTGCAGCTCCTCGATTTGAGGACGGCATACCAATTGTACCGGAAACCGGAAATCTTCGAGATTGATGTCATGATCGATGGGAACGCTCTCCAGAAAATCCATCAGTGCCAGGCCCTCGTACCAGTCAAGTTTATTTCCGCGCTCGACCACCATATCCCCGTTCAAGGCAGACATCGGGATGTATACGATATTGCTCAGCTTGAGCCCTTCGGCAAAAGCGGCAAAGTCCTTGCAGATCTGTTCGAATACCTCGTGGGAATAGCCCACCAGATCCATCTTGTTGACCGCCACCACCAGGTGGGGAATCCCCACCAGACTGGCGAGGTAGGCATGCCGGCGCGACTGGGTAAGCACCCCTTTGCGTGCATCGATCAGGATGATGGCCAGGTTGGCGGTGGAAGCCCCCGTCACCATGTTACGCGTATACTGCTCATGACCCGGCGTGTCGGCGATGATGAACTTGCGCCTGGGAGTGGCAAAGTAACGATAGGCCACATCGATGGTGATTCCCTGCTCGCGCTCCGCCTGCAATCCGTCGGTCAGCAGCGACAAATCGACGCCTTCCATCCCGCGCCTGCGCGTCGTGTGCGTGATGGCGCTCAACTGATCTTCAAGAATAGACTTTGAATCATGCAGCAGGCGTCCGATCAGCGTGCTCTTCCCATCGTCCACGCTTCCAGCGGTGATGAAACGCAGCAGCTCGGCATGATCAAACGAAATACTTTCAACAGCTGACATGACAACCTTCCGGAATTTGTTTCACTGCAAAATTCTCTGTTTTTCTGCGGCCCCTTGACAGCGATTGCTTCAGGGCTATTATTTCAGCAATGACTTCCATAAAAACTAGGATCAATCTTCACCGGGAGAGTTTGAAAGAGAATCCAGAATGCCCCAGCCTCGTCTGGCGGATAAATTCTCGGCATGTTGCATCCCGACTTACGTTAATTGATAGAAACGCTTCAGAAATATCCTTCTTTCTTGCGCAATTCCATGGACGCATCCGAAGTCTGATCATCCATGCGCGTCGCACCACGTTCGGTGATTCGCGTGATGGCGGTTTCGGCAATGATTTCGCCGATACTGGATGCAGTGGATTCCACCGGACACGTACAGCTCATGTCTCCCACGGTGCGGAAGCGCACCATCATGTTTTCTACCCGCTCGTCCTCCCTGCGCTGCACCAGGTGGGATACCGGTAAAAGACCATTCCCCCGTCTGATGACATCGCGTGTATGGGCGAAATAAATTTGCGGCACCTCCAGCTCCTCGCGGGCAATGTATTCCCAGACATCGAGTTCGGTCCAGTTGCTGATGGGAAAGACACGAATATTTTCGCCGGGGTGTACCCGGGTATTGTAGATGTCCCACAACTCGGGGCGCTGGTTCTTCGGATCCCACTGACCGAATTCATCGCGGAAAGAAAATATACGCTCCTTGGCCCGGGCTTTTTCCTCGTCGCGGCGGGCGCCGCCGATACAGGCATCGAAATGCAATTCAGCAATGGCATCCAGCAACGTCACCGACTGGAATGCATTGCGGCTCTGATTTTCAGAACGCAGCACCACCCTGCCCTGCCGGATGGAGTCTTCCATGCTGCGCACGATCAACCGTTCACCCAGTTGACTGGCGCGGCGGTCCCGGAACTCGATCACTTCGGGAAAATTATGGCCGGTGTCGATATGCAGCAACGGAAATGGAAAACGCCCCGGACGGAAGGCTTTTTCCGCCAGCCGCAGCAATACGATGGAGTCCTTCCCGCCGGAAAACAGCAGGGCAGGATTGGTGCATTCGGCCGCCACTTCCCGCAGGATATGGATAGCCTCGCTTTCCAGCGCGTCCAGGTGGCCCAGTTGCCGTGCGACATGATGCCTGGCAGCTACCGGCTCACTCGTCATCGTGGCAACAGGAGTAACAAACTCTTGTATATCGCTCATATCATCAGTTAATCCTGTCAGCTTTTACGAAAACTTACCCGGAACCTGGCCACGCCCTTTCTCTCCCAGGCTTCGGGTTTGAGCCGAAACAGCCAGGTCCGTCACCGAACCAGGACCCGCTTTGATATTCCGCTTATCCGGGTGCAACCCGCACTCCTTGAGTTCAGGGTTTTCCCACCACCAGCGACCGGCACGCACATCCTCGCCGGGAGTAATGGCACGGGTGCATGGAGCGCAGCCGATGCTTGCATAGCCTTTATCATGCAATGCGTTATAGGGCACATCGAATTGTTTGAGATAAGCCCATACGTCCGCCAGGCTCCAGTCCAGCAACGGGCTGATTTTTTGCAAACCGTTGCCGGCATCGAACTCCGATTCAGCCAAGTCCTTTCTGGTTGGCGCCTGATCGCGGCGCAGGCCGGTAATCCATGCGCGCTTACCGCGCAAAGCACGTTTTAGCGGCTCCACCTTGCGGATATGACAGCATGTTTTGCGCAAATCCACGCTGTCATAGAATCCATTGGGACCGTTTTGCGCAACGTAGGCTTCCACCGCGGCGGGCTCGGGAAAATATACCGGAACACGGATGCCATAGCGCTCCGCCACTTCCCTCATCAGGTGATAGGTTTCTTCCGGCAGGCGGCCGGTATCCAGCGTAAACATTCCTATCTCGGGATAATGCCTCGCGATAATATCCGTCAATACCATATCCTCGGCACCGAAGCTATTGGCGAAGACCACCGGGGCATAGTCTGCCTGCACTGCGTCCAGCAGTGTCCGTATCTTGGCAATCTTGTCATCCAGGGTCATATTGGCGTGTCAAGTAATAGATATCTTCAAGGTATAGATAAATTTATTACAACAGAACTGATGGCTGCGTCCGTTGAGGCGGCAGCGATCTGGCTGAAGCCGCCAGCGGCAGCGCGCCTGCCAGGTCAAGCTGGCGGTCGAAACCAAGGCAGAATTCCGCAGCTTCCATTGTCCATGCATCCAGCTCGGAAAACCATTCAGTCAACCGGGCGTCATTCAACTCTTCGGCCGGGCGCGTGAAGTCCCCGGCAAACTTGGCCAGTTGCCTGGACAGGCGCGGCTTGGTGGGCAGCACCCGGTGCAATTCCTCCGCCTGCTTCACCAGATCATCGTGCTTCTGGCCGCTGAGCAATTCAGTCACGCCTTGACCGATCAAGCGGGCAATCTCCTCCGCGCACTTGACCGAATCTTCAAATTTTCGCTGGAACTTGAGCGCATCGCGATAATTGCGCTCATGGGCGGCTTCAAAGAAACTTGAACCGATTTTTACCTGGCTCACTCCCGCGCACTCGCCCCCGCCCAATTGCAGCACTTTGAAGTCGGCATCCTTGCCATGGTCACGCAGGACCGATTCCAATTCTTCCGGCTTGACCTCTCCCAGATCCGCCAGCAGATCGGCGAGATATACTTTACCCACCCGCCGCGCCCAGGAAAAGAACGTCTCTCCCGTCTCCTGGTTGGACGCATAGGCCGATTTCACCCGTTCCACCGCTGCCTCAATGCGTGCTGCGGGAATCGACGGGCCTTTAACCGCCAGCGCGCCGCGCGCCATGCCATTGCCGCCGAAATACATCTGGTAATGCGGCACGAGCTTGCCGTGCATGCGCTTGCCCTCGCCGTAAATGCCGATGTCGCCCATTTCGGGCTGGGCGCAGCCGTTATGACATCCCGAAACACGAATTTTCAGATCATGTTTGCCACCGCTCAGCTTGGGTCCGACGACCGTGCTTGAAGTGATTCCCAAGCGGCAGGTCGAAGTGCCGGGACAAGCCACCACGTCGTCGCCTGCCTGCGGCTCGCTCAGACCCAGCGCAGCCAGGGCAGCGCGCAGGGAATCGATTTTGGCCTCCGCCACGTTTGCCAGGAACATGTTCTGGTCCTGGGTCACGCGAATTTCGTGCAACTCGTGAGCCTCGGATATCTTGGCGAGGCCGCGCAATTGCGCCACGTTCAAATTTCCCATCGGCACGCTGACCGGGAATACGTAATAACCCGCCTGCTTCTGCGCGAACACACGGCGCGGGGCACCGATACCGGGCGCTTCACTGTCGAGACCGCCGCTCCATTCGCCCTTCGGATATTCCTGGGTGGCCAGCGCTGCCCTGGTGCGGACCAATTCTTCGCGATACTTCTCGATAAAACCTTCCGGCCCGAATTTATCAACCAGGAACTTGATCCTCGCCTTAGCGCGTTTTATGCGGTCGGAATAGCGGTTATGTAATGAAATGACAGCCTCCATCACAAGCAGCAGGTCCTTTTCCTCAATGAATTCCTCAATAACGATGGCTTCATGCGGCTTATGCCCGAGACCGCCGCCGGCCAGGACTTTGAAGCCGAAATCGTTACCATTTCGGACGGCGACAATCCCCATATCGTGCATCATGCCCTGGGCGCAATCGGACTCGCAGGCCGAAAAACTGATCTTGAACTTGCGCGGCATTTGCTGGGTCAGTGGATTTCGCAGAAAATGCTGGACCGCGCCATCGAGATGCCTGGTCACGTCGACATGCTGGCGAGGACACACACCGGACAGCGGACAGGCGGTGACATTGCGTATGGTGTTGCCGCAGGCCTCGCGAGTCGTCAGTCCGGCCGTGGCTAAGTGGCGAAGCACCGCCGGCGTATACTCGAGCGGAACATAATGCATCTGGATATCCTGGCGTGTGGTGATATGCACGACGTCGTGGCGCGCATATTTCTCCAGCATATCGGCGATCACGCCCAGTTGCGGCGCACTCACGCGCCCCCCCGGCAGCTTGATGCGCACCATGTTGACGCCTTCCTGGCGCTGGCCATAGATCCCCATTTGCAGGCGGGTGGCGGTAAAACGGTCGACATCCATGCGCAGGCCCTGATAGTCCTGCAGTGCCTGGTCGAACGAATTTATTTCCTCGTCGTTGGCAAGGTAATTTAAATGACTCATCTGCATCCTCCGCAATTTGTGGCCATATCCGCTTGAGACCAATGGCAAGATGGATCAAATATCAGTTGCAATATTCCGGCGTGGTCCATCGATGGCGTCCAGTCTGGCATCGAACTGTCGGGCAAGCCAGAATTTGCCGCTTGATCAAATGCAATCCCGCCCAATCGGTACCCGTCGCCAATACGGCAAATAACCTCATATAATGCCTCGAAACGGCCATAATAGCAACGGACGTATATATCATGAAAGATTATTATGTTAGATTATTATAACCTGACATTATTTAGAGCAGAGATATGAAATTGCAGCAGTTACGTTACCTGTGCGAAGTCGCCAATCAAGGCCTGAATCTGTCCAAAGCCGCCGAAACCCTGCATACCTCGCAGCCTGGAATCAGCAAACAGATTCGCCTTCTGGAAAACGAGCTTGGAATCGATATATTTGTGCGCAACGGCAAGCGCGTCGTTAAAATCACGCCACCAGGGCAGGCCATTCTCGAAATTGCCGAAAGAATGTTGAAAGATGCAAAGAACCTGAAACAGGTCGGCCAGGAATTCGCCAACGAAGCCACTGGCTCTCTCACCATCGCCACAACCCATACACAAGCGCGATACGCGCTCCCGGCTGCCATCAAGCATTTTACCGCACGCTATCCCAAGGTGAGATTAATTCTACGTCAGGGCAATCCGACCCAGATAGCGGAACTGGTCACCTCGGGGGAAGCGGACATTGCCATCGCCACCGAGGCGATCGAACTGTTTCATGAACTGGTGATGTTGCCCTGCTACCAATGGAATCGTTGTGTCATCGTCACACCGAGACATCCGCTGCTTAAACTCGAGAAACTGACGCTGGAGGCCATCGCTCAATACCCGATCATCACTTATGATTTTGCTTTTACCGGCCGTTCGAAGATCAACCAGGCATTCGATGCAAAAAGACTGATTCCCAACGTAGTGCTCACGGCAATCGACGCGGATGTGATCAAGACCTATGTTGAACTGGGGTTGGGCGTTGGCATTCTGGCGCAGATGGCATTTGAGGCCAAGAGGGACAAACACCTGAGATCCATTGACGCAAGCCACCTGTTCGAGCCAAGCATGACCCGCATCGGCATAAGCCGCAATAGTTACTTGCGTGGATATGTGTTTGATTTCATTGAAATCTTTGTGCCACACCTCAACCATACCGCCGTCAAGGCTGCGATGGCGGAGCGTTCGTAAGGGCAGCGGCGCTGAAACCGCCGGCATACCCAGG
>JBOIFK010000319.1:0-3291 GCA_050741585.1 Nitrosospira sp. | reverse complement strand
CAGTTTTCCCGCGCCAATGACCGTCAATGGAATGGTGCTCATGGTCTTCTACCGTCCCTTTTTTTGAGTTCAATTTTGTCATATGGTCGCAGCATGGCCTTGCCCGTTCCGGTACGATATCCCGAGCCCGGCAGTTGACCGCCCACCTTTCGGCTCGGCGCTATCACCCATAATCGCATCACTTGATCCTCACCTTGACGAGTTCGCCACCACTGCCGAATTCAGGATGAAGCAGGAAATCACCGCTCTCATGAAACCGCACTGAGCAGCGCCGTCTCCCCTCGAGAATGCAGCTGCTGCAAGCTATAAGCCCGTAACTCCCGCATGCTTGCCATGCCGATGCATGCAGCGCGCGCACCAGCCAGCGTCGTATAATACGTTACCCTTGCTTGCAATACAGCATGGCGGATGGAATAAGAATCCTGGATCGCGCTGCGTTTATCTTCCACCGTGTTGATAATCAGATCCATTTCCCCATTTTTTATCATATCTACGATATGCGGACGTCCTTCTGCCATCTTGTTTACCGGAGTTACCGCCAGCCCTGCACCAATCAGAACCGTAGCAGTACCACGGGTAGCATAAAGGGTGAATCCCAGTTCCGCAAGATTGCGGGCGATTTCCACCACCCGGGGTTTATCCGACTGGCGCACGCTGATGAAGACTTTACCGCCATCGGGTAGCTTTACTCCAGCGGCAAGCTGTGATTTAACGAACGCTTCCGCAAAAGTATGTCCCACTCCCATGACTTCGCCGGTGGATTTCATTTCGGGCCCGAGTATGGTATCCACCCCGGGGAATTTGATAAACGGGAATACGGCTTCTTTAACCGAGTAATATAAAAGAGCAGGCTCTCCGACTATCCCCTGACTGGCGAGAGACATGCCGTTCATACAGCGCGCGGCAATTTTCGCCAATTGCAATCCGGTCGCTTTGGATACGAAAGGTACGGTACGTGATGCCCTGGGATTGACTTCCAGTACATATACGTTATCACCCTGAATGGCGAATTGCACGTTCATCAAACCCACCACTTTGAGTGCCCGCGCCATTACTGACGTCTGACGGCGCAATTCATCCTGCAGGGCACTTGACAAACTGAAAGGTGGCAGCGAGCAGGCTGAATCACCCGAGTGTACGCCAGCCTGCTCAATATGTTCCATGATACCGCCAATCAGCACAACCTCCCCATCGCAAATCGCATCGACATCCACTTCAATGGCATCATTGAGAAAATGATCCAGCAACACCGGTGAATCATGGGAAACTTTCACCGCCTCACGCATGTAGCGTTCCAGATATATCTGCTCGTGGATGATTTCCATGGCGCGTCCCCCCAATACATAGCTGGGACGCACTACCAGCGGATATCCGATTTCATCGGCGGCAGCAAATGCCTCTTCCGGGCTACGCGCCGTACGATTGGGCGGCTGCCTCAACCCAAGCTGATGCAGCATTTTCTGGAACCGCTCGCGATCTTCAGCACAATCAATCATGTCGGGGCTGGTGCCAATAATGGACACACCGTTAGCCTCGAGATCGCGCGCAAGCTTCAGTGGTGTCTGCCCGCCATACTGCACGATTACACCTAGCGGCTTCTCCACCGCGACAATTTCGAGCACATCCTCCAAGGTCAGCGGCTCAAAATACAGCCGGTCAGAAATATCGTAATCGGTTGACACTGTTTCGGGGTTGCAATTAACCATGATGGTCTCGAAACCATCCTCGCGCAAAGCCAGCGCCGCATGCACACAGCAGTAATCAAATTCGATGCCCTGACCGATGCGATTAGGTCCGCCGCCCAGCACCATGATTTTCTTTCTGTCACTCGGCAACGCCTCGCATTCTTCCTCATAAGTGGAGTACATGTAAGCGGTACGGGTCGCGAATTCAGCGGCGCAGGTATCGACTCGCTTATACACCGGCCGCAGATCAAGCTGATGACGCCTGGTCCGCACCGTCACCTGCGTTGTATCCATCAGTTTTGCAAGACGCCGATCAGAGAAACCGCTACGTTTTAACTTACGCAACGCATGCAGATCCAGCGTTCCCAGCGTTTTGCCAGCAAGGAACTGTTCCTGTTTTACCAAATCTTCGATCTGCGCCAGGAACCAGGGATCGATGCATGTCAATTTGTAAATTTCGTTGAGATCCATGCCGCAACGAAATGCGTCGGCAACATACCAGATTCGCTCCGGGCCGGGGTCGCTCAATTCGGCTTCGATGATTTCAATATCGGCTGTTTTCTCGTCCAAACCGTCGACGCCGATTTCAAGCCCACGCAGGGCCTTCTGCAGAGATTCCTGAAATGTGCGCCCAATTGCCATGACTTCGCCCACAGACTTCATCTGGGTAGTCAGGCGATCGTTAGCCTGAGGAAATTTCTCGAAAGCGAAACGGGGTATCTTGGTGACAATATAATCGATGGTGGGCTCGAACGAAGCCGGCATCGCTCCGCCGGTAATGTCGTTTCTGAGCTCATCCAGTGTATAACCTACTGCGAGCTTGGCCGCTATCTTGGCAATAGGAAAGCCGGTTGCCTTCGAAGCCAGGGCGGAGGACCGCGACACTCTCGGATTCATTTCGATAACCAGCATGCGGCCATCCTCCGGGTTTATCGCAAACTGGACATTGGAACCGCCCGTTTCCACGCCGATTTCGCGCAACACTGCTATGGATGCATTCCGCATGAACTGATATTCTTTATCGGTCAGCGTTTGCGCCGGTGCAACGGTAATGGAATCGCCCGTATGGACCCCCATTGGATCGAGATTTTCGATGGAACACACAATAATGCAATTGTCATTATTGTCACGTATTACTTCCATCTCAAATTCTTTCCAGCCAATCACCGACTCTTCAATCAGTAATTCCTTGGTGGGCGAAGCTTCCAGTCCACGCTCGCAGATACCGAGAAATTCCTCACGGTTGTATGCGATGCCACCGCCGCTGCCGCCCATGGTAAATGACGGGCGGATGATGGCGGGATAACCGACCATTGCCTGCACCTGCAGCGCTTCCTCTAGGCTATGTGCGATGGCTGAACGCGCCGAACCCAGCCCGATTCTGCTCATCGCCTGCTTGAACTTCTCACGGTCTTCGGCCTTGTCGATAGCCTCCCGCGAGGCGCCAATCAATTCGACGCGGTATTTTTTCAAAATACCGTTCCTTGCCAGATCGAGGGCACAATTCAATGCTGTCTGTCCGCCCATCGTCGGCAACAGTGCATCGGGGCGCTCTATGGCAATGATTTTTTCCAGCATGGGCCAGATAATCGGCTCAATATATGTA
>JBOIFK010000318.1:0-9621 GCA_050741585.1 Nitrosospira sp. | reverse complement strand
GACAGACTGCTGGCACTCAAAGGTGCAACCATACTTCTTAAAGGTTTTTGAAATGCGTAAAATGATTGGTTTTGCCGGTTCGCATGCGCTTTATTTTCTGGCCGGCTGCATAGATGAAGTGATGAATAAAACGCGATCGAGACGGCTTTTCCCGCTCTACAGGAAACTGCTGACTCGCTCGGCAGAAGTGGAAAATTGGGGCGGTGGCGGTGGCGCCTGGGGTGCTCTTTGGGCAAACCAGAGATAATTTACTCGCAAAACGTTTGTTTAGGCAACGTGCGGCGATCGGCCACTTCCGGTCGTTCGGCAACGTTGGTTTTCGTGTTGCCGAGGCTAGTGACACGTTGGTAGTGCGAGCACACGAACGGCTACCGTGGGATTTGACCGCGTCGGCGTGAATAGCCGACTGTGGTGATTCGCAATGGTCAGCGTTTGGCGTCGTTGTTGCTGTCTGCCGCACGAAATGCGCCATCTGGTCTGCGTGTGCCGTCACGAACGACGGGCGTGCCGTGGCGCGTGCGACGTAATCGCGACAAGCGGGATGTTCCGCCAGCCCATTGAATCGATCGGCAAGGCGCAGCACATCCGCCATGAGTATGTCGGCTATCGAAAAGGTGCCGGCTAACCATTCGCGTCCTGTCAACGCCGCTTCCATATGCTTGAGCCGTACCTTGAGGAATTCGTCAAATGGCTTGCGTGCTGGTGTTTCAGAGGTGATGCCGGAGAACTCAAAGAGGGATCAGGGCAGGCGTGCCGCCTCAACCGAATTGAGCGCGGCGAATAACCACTGTTTAACCTCGCTACGACCATGCGGATCGACAGGCATTAGCGCGTCACTGCGCTCGCCTAGATGAAGCAACATCGCGCCACTCTCGAAGACCGAGAGATCTCCATCGGTCAACCATGGCACTTGGCCGAAGGGCTGGTGCGAGAAGTGCTCAGCGTTCCAAGCGCGAAACGGCACACTCTCGACGCGATAGGGCAATCCGGCTTCTTCCAATGCCCAACGCACCCGAATGTCACGCACATAGCCGCGTGGTATTTCGGGAACCCAATCGAAGGTGGTAAGAATCAGGTGAGTCATTTAGTATCTCCAAGGAGCAATGCAAGCTTATTGGCAAAGAAGCATTCAATACCATTTGAGCCACTCCATTGCCTCCCGCATCGGCCCGACTGAAAGTCGAACCCACACCGTGCGACCGGTTCTGGTCCATGTGATCAATCCAGCATCAGATAAAACATCCAAGTGTTCAGGAAACTTCAGCGAAAACAGCCGAGCGAGTTCGCTAACCGACAACCCGGGCGCGTCCCTCAGCCGTAGCAGGATGCCCCGCCGCCTACGGTCGGCGAGCCGGCGAACGTGCGATCCAAGTCTGATGTTTGATACTTCGCCATGTAGCGCAGTATTGCGTACGACACTGACGGAGTCGACCACTGGGCATCTCCGCTGCGGTGACAATGGGAGACCGCCTCATGCAATTGGATGGTGGCCTTCCAGCAACGAGGTCACGACCCCGCAGGACCGCTTGCGGTCCGCAGGAGACTTCCAACTTCGCTTAGCGTGCGTAAATTTCTTTTTTCGAGGCAACCCCCAAACGATATTTCCCCGGAGTGGCTGGAAAATAAAAAGCCCGCATGAAGCGGGCCGAGATGAAACATGGTGTGAACACCTATTCTTTATTGTTTTTTTCCGGTTTGCGGCGCGCTGCGCAGAAACCAAGCATTCCCAATCCCAGAAGCGCAAGAATTCCGGGTTCGGGCACAGCCGCTGCTGTATTGGGCAGATCAACAACAGCAAATCCGGCCCGGGAAGCATCAGCGCCTGTATAAGAATAAATCGTATTACCGGCAAGATCGAAGAACGAAATATTGTATATATCCCGCTCCTGCCATCCTCCCGCGCGGCCGTAGATTGTTATGCTATCGAGTTCCGTCGGGTTCGCCAGCAGGATGTCGAGAAAATTCCCCGGACCCATACCGCCAGAATGATAAATTTGCGGATAGGATGTGGGGAAGATCCCATCAATCGCATAGGATGGCCCAGCGTTATTTCCGTCGTTATATACGTTAGACGCAAATGAGGTACCACCGTTGCCGGCCAAAGCGACGTTGGTGCCGCTCCCGGTCTTGGTAGCAATCAGTTCCGCTACCTGTATCCAGGTATTATTAGCGCTCGTTACTTCAATTTTACTGACGCCTATCAGACCTGCGCTTGCAGGGGCCGCTGCGATGCAAACAACGATCGCCAGACCCGGATGGTAAGTGTGTTTTGCGAATTTCGGGAAATGAAATCTCATTATTTTTATCTCAAATATTGTGGGCATATTCTGTTAAGCAATTATCATGCCATACCTCTTCATAAAGTAATCCTGATGTGGATCAGAGGCTTGCAATCCTCCTGGATTTGGATATCACCTTGTGTGTGAGATACCTCGACAGGCAGATACAGGTTGGGGCAATGCACCAGATTCGATGAAGGACATACTCTGAACATATGCAGGTCGAGACATCAGGCTCTATGCAGCTCCGGAACAGGAAACCGATGTTATATTTCTGATGAACTTTCTTATTGCTCGAAAATCCAGGAATCCATATAAGAAAAAAATTTACCCGTTTATGTTTTTTTCATACGAATGGATATAAGTTCAAAGTCACCGTTAAGCATGTTTTCAACCTGAATCACGAGTGGAAACCATGACACTTAACGCACGGATAGCGCACGAAGAGGATGCGGCAATTATTGGCGAATTAACCGAAAGAGCGTATCGGGCGGATGGGTTCCTGAACAGCGAAAAGTATGCTGCGCGGCTTCGTGATGCGGCCGCGAGGATGGCCGACGCCACGGTGCTGGTTGCGGAACTGGATGGCAGGATTGTTGCAACGGTAACACTCGCAGTGCATGGAAGCCCGTGGGCTGAGATTGCCCGGCCTGATGAGCTTGAAGCACGAATGCTGGCAATCGCCCCCGAAGCAAGGCGGCGAGGCATCGCAGAAAAATTGATGTCTGCCGCCATGAGTCATGTGCGAAATCTCGGGCTGAATGCCCTGGTATTATCAAGCGAGACAACCATGTCCGGTGCTCACAGACTCTACGAAAAATTGGGTTACCTCAGGCAGCCGGACCGTGACTGGTCGGTAACAGGGTACGAAATGCTGGTATATCGTCGCGGTGTAGACCAGGCATGACTGCAGCAGAAGCAGGCGGGGGCTGCTGGATTAGCGCAGCGCAAGTCGGCGAAAGACCCGTGGAAGTATCAGAACACCGCTATGGCTAGTTCTGCAACATAAACGTCTCATACTCCAACCGATTGAACTTGTGCGACAGGATAAACAGGCTGAGAAATGCCGACAGCGTTACCGAGGCAGCAAACCCGTAACCGAAGGTTTCCGCACCCAGATGCAACGTGGCAAAGGTGAATATCAGATTTGAGATGAAGAAACACGCCGTAATGATCAACACTTCCCGGCGGGCATCGAGATAAAAAAGCACGTTGAGTATCGCCATCAGCAATACCTGAACGCTCACGGCGACGACATCAATATAAAATAAATGGATGTATAACGGAGAAATGCCTACCACGTGCAACAACTCTCTGCCCCACAACAGGCACAGCACGACCGTTAAACCCTGCACTTTGAAAATCTCGTAGATCCCCTGCCGCGCGGCATAGACCATCCGGTCGCGCCTGTGTTCAATGTGCATGAGGGTGTCGCCTTCCCGGACAGCACGATAAAAGCGCTCATGCTGTTCGGCAAAATCCGCTTCCATGCTCACTAAAAATACAGCCATTCCAGGCAGAATGAACAGATAGGCCAGGAAAATCGGAAGGTCATAAATGATGGAAGCCCGCAGCGGACCGATGACCGCCTCGGATGTCACCGGCACGAACCAGAAAATGAATTTATCGACCCATACCGCCAGGTAATAAAGCGTACCGACTGCGAACAAGCTATAGAAACTGCGGCGATTACGGAGAAAATCAAATTTGACCAGGGAGCGTCCCGGATATTCGCGAACAATGTGATGCAAAAACGAAAATAACAGGTAACCATGACCGATCAACACGCCCAGCAGCAAGCCGTTCAGTTCCCATGAAGAGGCCATGAG
This sequence comes from Nitrosospira sp., assembly GCA_050741585.1. Taxonomy (GTDB): domain Bacteria; phylum Pseudomonadota; class Gammaproteobacteria; order Burkholderiales; family Nitrosomonadaceae; genus Nitrosospira. Next base: position 5,513 of record JBOIFK010000318.1, on the reverse strand, counting down.
CGCCACTACAATGCCAAGTGAATAACCCCTGACCAATGTCCAGACGATACGGCGGTAGGCTTTCATCCCCGATAGAAAAATAAGGTTGATCCACAGGCCGCTCAGTATAGTAAAGTTACTCAGCAATAATAACTGTTGAAAAACCGACCCTGTGAAAGACCAGAAAATGAAAGGCGCGGCCCACAGGAAACCGCCACCCATGGTAACCATCAACACTCCAAACAGGTTTGGCAGCACCTCGGCCTTGTCGCTTGCATAAGTCTGATCCGCGACAAAACGGGTAAACATTAATTGCATGCCGCCGGTCCAGATTAAAGAACCCGCCATCAGGTAAGTCACACAAATCTGAAAAGCGTTAACCTCCTTCTGGGCGACGCCAAGGATGACGGCAAGCACACCGATCATCATGATGCTCAGGATGGAGAGCACCCAGGGGCCGCCGCTGACTAAACCCGCATAGCCATAGGCGCGCAATACTGACCAGTAGCTGTCACGCTCCAGGATTTTGCGAATTTCCGAGCCAATGCTTGCCATGTTCAAACGGGGGTGGGTTGCAGGGCACCATCCAGCGCCTGCAGATAAAGATTTCGATAAGAAGAAAACATCAGCTTGTCGTCATAATAATGTTTCACGCGCGCAAGACCTGCCTGTTGGGCCGCGTGCCAGCCTGCGGTATTATTGAGCAGATCAAGCGCCGCTTTTGCCGTTCCTTCCGGGTCCGCGATATGGACCACGCTGCCCGCCGCGCCGAGTGCGCGATCCTCCTCGCCGCTGCCCTCAATGAGTTCGCGGCATGAGCCTACATCCGTGGCCAGGCATGGCACGCCACTGGCAAATGCCTCGAGAACTACCAACGGCAGCGCTTCACTGATCGAGGTTAATACCACCAACCCCAATTGTGGAAGAATTTCAGTCACGTTCTGAAAACCCATGAACTTGACATGATTCGTCAAACCGAGGCTAATGACCAGTTCCTTACACTCACTCACATACGCGGGATCTTCATCTTCCGGGCCAACGATCCACCCTTGTGCGTCAGATCGTTCATTGACCAACATTCGCAATGTTCGAATAAACGTTTTGATATCCTTGATGGGTACCACCCGCCCAACCAATCCGAGAATCGGTGGAATGATATCCGGGCGCTTCTCAAGCGCGGCCTGATAGCGCTGCAAGTCAATTCCATTGGTAATGACAAGCGTTTTATCCGGTGCTGCTCCATCCGCAATCTGCCTCTGGCGATTCCCTTCATACAAAGTCACAATGCGCGATGCCTGCGCATAAGCCATGCGGCCAATCTGTTCGTAGAATTTAATCCAGAGGCCGCGGATATATCCCATTTCATCATGCAGGGTATTGCATACATCATCATTATGATCATGAATCCATGTTGCCTGGGATAAATCGATCTTCCGTTCTTTGGTGTAGATGCCATGCTCGGTAAGTACAAACGGGATTCCACGCCGCAGGCGGATCATCGCGCCCAGTAATCCGGCATAACCTGTCGAAATGGCATGTACCGCACGTACAGGCGGCAAGCCGGTTGCAATATTCGCCAATACAAACAGGGGAGCATGCATGGCACGTATAGCCCAGAAATAGTCAACAAATGAAGGCTCCGTGCAGCGTTCCCGGTACTGCTCCGTAATATAATCCCATGAAGCCTGGCTATGCAGGAAATCTGCTTCGCTAACGCCCCCTTCTGAGCCTAGCCGGGCAAATGCAGTCATCATATCCCCATCGGACATTTGTTCGGATTTACGCATGTGCGCATGCAACTCGCCCATCTCTGAAAAAGCACGGCGGTTGCCCTTGCGCGCGCTTGCTTTGAGAGATTCATTATGATCCAGCAAATAGTGCGTTTCGACATGCGTTACGTTGGGTGGGAATTGGTACTGTGCAGTGCCATACATCTTCCGTTCGCCACCGATAAAAATAATGGCGAATGTGATTTCCGGCAAGCCGCTGATAATTTGGTGAACCCATGCCGATACACCACCGCGGATGTAAGGATAGGTGCCTTCGAGCAACAATGCGATATCGGCCACTGTCCCACCGGGCTGTGTTGCCTGTGCCGTTCGTGCCTGCTGTGCCATCCCTATTCCGGCGGCGCTATTCATTTGCTCCACCATACTTTCACCTGAGCCAATTCCCGTCCCTTCTCGCCATGCCGCCGGAGTGCCGTCATATAGCGCTTCACGTCTGAAAATTTCCGTTCATTGAAAGCAATTTCCGCAAGCCATGGCAGGATTTTTTGTTCATCGATGCCGTCAGCCTGTGCGCGGGCGAAGGCCTCCCCCGCTGGCGCGAGATCACCTGAGTCCAACAGAATCCGCCCATATAACAGCCAGCTGTTTGCATCGGATACGCTGGGTATCGCGGAACTGGCGGATTCGTCGGGCATCGCGGCTGATGGGCCAAGCACCAGTTCGATGTGGTGCCGGGCGGTCTGCAACCAATGTTGTCTGACTGCGCCTTGCGCCAGGCGGTGATACACCAGTTCCCAGCATAACGCGGCAATCGTTTTATGATAACCGTTCTTCATGCGAACCGGCATATCTGCCAGTGCTTCGGTCAATTCCAGGATCTGCTCGGTCAGTTTTTTTTCGTTATCATCCTTCATGGCGTATGCCAGCAATCGCACGTCATCAACAGGATCACGGGTTGCCTTTGACCACACCATCATGGCTTCGCGTGACGGCATGTGCCGCGTCGCCATCACCGCCTTCAATCGCTTCAAGGGCCGTTCGGCGAAATGCACGATCTGGCGCAATGCGCCCTGGCTGTAGGGTGGCACCGGGACAATGATGGGTGGCGAGAACGGCAGTTCAGGCAAGGGAATAATCTTTACGGTTTGCGAAGAACGGCTGCGCGGGCGTTTCAAGGCGCCAATGACGCTCCATAACAGTCCCAGCGCGCCGAGCACCGGCAGCATCCATAACAATATAAACAATAAACTGAAGCTTCTTCGCGGGGGCACTCTGTACCGGCGTGGTAGCAACCGCCAGAAGCCCCGTGCAAAATAATAGGATGAAACAGCGTGCAATATGACAGCGGCCAATATCATCCAGTAACTACCGCCCAGCCAGAGCAGCAGAGCGGCCAGCGTCTCGGCGGCACACCCCAGCAGCATGGGTACGCGCACCATCAGGTTGGCTCCAGCGTACGGATCCTCTGCGGATCGATTTCATCAATGGTCAGCAGCTCGCTTGTTACTTTCTCAAGCCCATCCGCCCGCTGCATCCACGCCTGTGCCTCCGCGGTGCTGGTCAAAGGCAGCATGATCCAGATCACCGGCTGGCCTTTTTCGCGAGTCATGCAGATCAGGTCGATAGCACGGACCGACGTTCTGAGTTTTTCATAAGCGGCCGTAACATCGGTAGATGCACCCGATAGCCTCAGGAGCGTCGCGTCGAGTCTGAACTCCTTGTAATCCTGATACACCCGCTCGAATGAGACCATAAAACGCGCAGTGGAAGAAGTAGCCGCGCCAGAACGAAGATGATCAACACCGTGCGCCACAAGCACTGCGATAAGTTTCAGATTATTTTCGTGAAATGCAAAAAAAGGCATGGATCTCACCAGCAGCATTGCGTGAATTTCACCGGTCGAGTCAGCCACGGGAATCGCGGCCAGCAACTGGTTCTGATCCATCGCATTTCCCGTTACGAGGTTTACCGCTGCCAATTCACCGCTTTCCAGCGCAGTTCTTAATACAAGATCGTTGTCATCAATTGTAAAATCTTCCCCAATACGAGCCAGAATTTTAGTGGTATCGATACGGTCGGCGGGAATGCCCACGATGCATGCCTGCGTGAGCGAGCCGTATTCAGCCACGAACTCAATCAATTTCTGCAGTGAGGGTTCGGTCAACCCGTTGATGCCATCGATAGCATCGAGCGCCGATTGTAAATGCATGATACCCTCGCGCAATGAAAGCCCGCTATTCGCCACGGTTTGCTCCAGCCGATCGTGTGATAGGCGTAATAGCTGATAATTGCGTGTAAATTCCTCGAGACGTTCCGCCCGGTATTGATAGGCGCCCTCGAGGCGGTGCAAGCGGCGCCCCCACATATCCCGAAACTCCCCCGCCACCATTGCCACAACCACAATGCCAATCGCCCATGGAAGCGGAAATTCCGACGCGACTTGCCATTGCTGATTGATGGCCACCCCCAATATTGCCAGTGTCAGCAATGCGCTGACAAAACCATAAACGAATCCATAGCGCAATCCAGCCAGCAAGGGGCCCAGTACCGGCCAGGGAAAACCACCGCCTAACCGGAAAGGATCATCCTGCTGAGTGACAAATGACGCCCCAATCACAATTGCTGTCAGTACCAGCGTTTCCAGCCATCCGCCCCATGTCGACGCAGAATTGCTGGCGTTAACGACTTCGATGCCCTCTAGCCAGGGTTTTTTCATGGTGTTATCGGCTCCTGATCTGGGACGGATGTCCCCTGCGATTCGCGAACTTTCGCTAACGTCTGGCGGCAGACGTCCGATTCTTTATCCAAAGAACTTTTATTGGGCGGCGCTTCTCCCGCGAGCCATCGAGTGGCACGGTCTACGTCATCGATGGACAACGGCAGCATGCCTTCGGGCGAAGGTGCAGCCGGCTGAAGCTGCAAACGGTTGGAAATTGCCGTCAATTGTGCCGACACAGCCGCCTGCGCCTGTGGATTATTGTTTCTTACCGCGTCAGCAAACGCTGCCCATGCCGGCAACGAAAGGCGCCCAAGTTGACGCCTCAGCGCAAAATGACGCGCGTTATCCATGGTTTTTGTAAAGCCCCAACGCTCGCGCACCGATTGCCATTTCTTCAGGTCATCCGTATCACCAGGCTGTGCGCCTAAATCTTTCGAGCCAAGGACATACTCGGCCAAACGCTCGTGATACTGCACGTCAGCCTGCTTGGATTGCTGTGAAGAAAACATCTCTAGCGCACTGAACCGGACATGATTGGCATTTGCGGGACATCCTGCCCATTCCATATTATCGGCCAATGTCAACGTCCATAAAAAATCCCTTGGTCTCGTCGCCAGCGATCGCAGATACCATTCGGCCGCCTGAACGGATTTGCCCAGGCTCTGCTCGGCCGCAGCCAAGGCTTCCTCCAGGGGTGGATTGACCAAAGATTGGCCGCGATAGCGGTGGATCAGCGAATCCAGGAATGCATTGTCAACTTTTTTATCCGACAATAGCAGCCAGATCATCGCCTCGGTAACTTCCGGATCCGGTCCTCGCAGCCGCAAGAGCTGGCTTAGCGCATGGCGGGCCGCCCCCCGATCTCCATCGCGCATCTTGCGTATCGATTGAAAATACCAGTAATCAGGCGCCTGCGCTATCGCCGACGGCATCGCATCCGCCAATGATAGCCAATGCATGACCTCTTCCCAATTTTTCCGCTTCCACGAAAAACGCATGAGACGTTGCAGATCTTCGATGCGCCGTAAACGTTCCCATCCATAATGCGCGAGATGCTCGCTTTTTTTATCGTCGCGGTGACGCAC
>JBOIFK010000317.1:0-3923 GCA_050741585.1 Nitrosospira sp. | reverse complement strand
CTTTCTGAGCGACGCTGACGGCTGGCAGCGCTGGTTTTTCAGTGTGATTGCGGCGGGGGCATCGGCGCTGATCGTTTACCTGCTACGCAAGCATGCAGCCGACAGGCTATTTTGTATTGCACTGAGCCTGGTACTGGGTGGTGCGCTGGGTAATTTGTGGGACCGCGTAACCTTGGGGCATGTGGTCGATTTCCTGGATTTTCATGTCGGCGGCTACCACTGGCCCGCGTTTAATGTGGCAGATTCCGCAATTTTCCTCGGAGCCATGTTACTGATACTCGATAGCTTCCGTCACAAGGAATCTGATGCGGAGAATCGAGCGAAAGGAAAGAGTGACTGACAATCCCCTATGCGGAATTGAGGTCGCGGTTCTTTCCAGGCTGCCATAGCACATCCTCCACTCCCTGCTGACGGTTCAAGACCCGGCATAGCACAAACAGGAAATCGGACAGGCGATTAAGATACTGGAGGTGAAACGGTATCATTGCTTCGGTCCGGAATACTTTGACCATACATCTCTCCGCCCGACGACAAACTGCACGTGCGATGTGACAAAGGGCGGCGGTACGGTCTCCGCCGGGAAGTATGAATTCCTTTAGCGGGATCAACGTGACGTTGTACGCATCGAGTTCTTTTTCCAAACGTCGGATTTGCGCTTCGCTCATGCTGGCGCGCCCTGGAATGCTCAGGTCGCTGCCCAAGTCAAACAAGTCATGCTGTATATTTTCCAGCTTGATGCGTACTTCATCCTCGAGATTTTCTGCAAGCAAAACGCCAATACAGCTATTGAGTTCGTCCACGGTGCCGATAGCCTCGATACGCAAACTGTCCTTGTTGGATCGCGAGCCATCGCCCAGCCCGGTCGTGCCGTCATCGCCGGTGCGGGTATAGATCTTTGTAAGGCGTTTACCCATGCCGGGTAGCGACATGGGGGGGCGGATTATGCCAGTCTCTGCGCTTGTTTATCCGCTTATTCATCCTGCTTGGGCTTGGCTGGGGAGCGCGGCATGAACAGCGCGGCGAGCGGCTTTTTTTGCTGTCCGGGCCGGACATGGCCAGGCCGCCTGTCTAACGCGGATGATGATGTTGGGGGATTGGGGGACGAGGCTGGTTTGTTGTCGGGCTGGACTGAAGGCGTATATGGCTGGCTGAACAACGGATCCTCCAGCGCTTTGCGTCCTCCCTGTGAGCGGGCACGTTCTCCATGTTCCTCACGTTGCCTGGAGCGCTTGGAGCGGGATGCCGGATGCGTTTCGTCGAACTGCCCGCGCGGTTCAGAAAATCGTTTACGCTCTGGCTTGGCACGCTCGTCGTGGCTGCGCGTGCCGCGGGTGCTTTCGGATGCCGGGGCGCGATTCCGTGTTTCCGGCTCGAATCCGGCAATTATCCTGGCGCCAAGCTTTAGTTTCAGAAGCTTTTCGATGCCTTCAAGCAACTCTTTCTCGTCTTCGCACACTAACGAAATTGCATCGCCTTTAGTGCCGGCGCGGCCAGTGCGGCCGATTCGATGGATATAATCCTCAGGCGTCGTGGGTAATTCGAAATTGACCACATGCGGCAAATCTTCGATGTCGAGTCCGCGTGCAGCCACGTCGGTTGCGACCAATACACGTACCATGCCCTGTTTGAATTCCGCCAACGCCTTGGTGCGTTGAGGTTGGCTTTTGTCGCCATGAATCGCCGTTGCGGTGATGCCATCACGCTCCAGTTGCTGAGCCAGGCGGCTGGCTCCGTGCTTGGTACGGACAAATACCAGCACCTGTTTCAGGTCCTGCGATTTAATCAGATGCGCCAATAATTCGCGTTTACGGTCGCGTTCAACCGGATGTACCACGTGGGTGACCAACTCGGTGATGGAATTACGCCGCGCCACTTCAATCAGTACCGGTTGTTTCAACAGCTTGTCTGCCAGCTTCTTGATTTCGTCGGAGAAAGTTGCGGAGAACATAAGGCTTTGGCGCTGCTGCGGTATCAATGCGAGAATACGCTTTATGTCAGGCATGAAGCCCATGTCCAGCATGCGATCAGCTTCATCCAATACCAGGATCTCGACTTTGGAAAGGCTCATCGTTTTCTGCTCGATGTGATCCAGCAGTCGTCCTGGTGTCGCCACCAGGATTTCCACCCCGGCGCGCAAATCTTTGACCTGGGGATCCATATTGATACCGCCATAAACCACCGCACATTTCAGCGGCAGATATTTGCCATAAGTCTTAACACTCTCGTATACCTGAGCCGCCAGTTCCCGCGTAGGCACCAGGATCAGTGCGCGAATCGGATGCCTGGCAGGTGAAACGCTGGTGTTTGCATGGGGCTGCAAGCGATGCAGCATGGGCAGGGTAAAACCAGCGGTCTTGCCGGTGCCGGTTTGCGCTCCCCCCATGATGTCCTTGCCTTCAAGGATTGGTGGAATCGCCTGTGCCTGAATGGGGGTGGGTTCCGTATAGCCTTGATCTGCAATTGCACGCAGAATCTCTGCTGATAGATTGAGTTGATCGAACGACATATTTATGACTCCTAAACCACATACCAACGCCTGTTGGGACCGGTCTAGTCAGAACAATTAAAGAGAGGATCGCGTAAACAAACGAACACGGCTGGTCGCGGCCATGACCGGACAGTTATGCCAGGCGACCATGAATCAGCATGATACCGCACATTAGGAAATGTTGCCAGAACAACAGCTTGTGCCAACTTAGGAAATATACCTAATCATTTCTTACACCCTGCTGGATATCTTTTTGCGGCTTTCCAGCTTTAAACCATTCGGCACTTCTTTTCAAACCCTTTAACAACGGTGCAGCCCCGCCTATGGCGACCGCGTCGACCAGGCAATACCAAGCCGCAACGCCGCTTGGGGGATTGCCCTGAGACAAGCCAAGAACAGGTTCTATCGTTGCCCATTTCCAGGTTCCCGCTGCCGTACCGATCAACTCCAGCCATGTGGTGATAAAGAAGGCAGCGAGATAGACCATCGGCGAACGGCCTTTAAACAGGTAAATGAGGAAAACACAAAATAATAACGCGCCAACCTGATCACCCTGCTCAGGGTAACCGCTGATCCCCCAGATCGACCACGTCCCGCAGACCACCACGACAAAGATGGCTATCTTTCGGGCGTGCTTCAAAAAGAAACCGGAACGCGCAAGGGCCACAGCCGTTAAATAGACCATGCCGTGACCGGGCGGCACGTAAGCGGGCACGTTCCCAAAACGATAGGTATATCCCTGCATGTAGATTGATGCAAAATGCTCGCCAAGCGTGGCAAAAGCGACCGCAATGATCACCTGCATCCGTACTTCTTTATTTTCCCCAAACAGCAGGCCGAGCAAAAATGTCCAGGCGATGAGCCCCATGAAGTTTTGCTGCTCCAGGCTTCCGCCGGCATCCATCACCAAACTGATCGCCACGCAAACAAAAGTTAAGGCGGCTATAAAATAATCGCGTATTGCGTGAGAATAAGTAGCATTAATTTGAGGGAAATTGCGTAGCATTTTTATGCTTATGGCATCTCTTTTCAGAATTTGCATCGTTCCGGTCTCAACGACAGCAAATCAGGCGTGAAATCATGCGATGACATGGCGGAATAAGCCAAATCGTAAACCGGATTTTTTTCCCCTGGAGAAGAAAGACCTTCGCGTAACGATCTTCTATCATCCATATATCGTTAGCGAACAAAACCGCTGCCCCCGATCAATCAGTTGAGGACAGCGGTGCAGGGAATAAACTGCTCTAAATAAATAAGGCGGAAGGCGGATCGGTTTACTTATCCTCCTCCTTATCCTTCTCGTCGTCGTCGTCCTCGTCCTCGTCGTCATCTTTCTTTTCGGTCTTGAGGACCATCTTGCCCTGGGTACGGCTGGCATTGAGGTCGGTCTCGGGGGCTTCCTTGTGCACCAGGTTCTGGTGGCAGTCGATGCAGG
>JBOIFK010000316.1:0-6659 GCA_050741585.1 Nitrosospira sp. | reverse complement strand
GATCAAGAGGAGGGGCAAAATTAAAAAATGCGACTGATCCTGCTGATTGCCTTCAAATTCGGATGATTGCCTTGAGCGTGAATTTGGCTGGCTTATAAATTACCGATTATCAGAGGACAAACAATGGACAATCATTGGGGGGACATCAGATCAAAATCAATAAGTGCATTGGCAAGATCTGACGTCGTCGGATGAATCAGAGCTGATTGAGCAATGATTTGGCATCATTGATTTGTGGGAAATGCTTATGGGTGGCGAGGAGTTGTTCGAGCTCGGTGCGTGCTTTGGTTTTATTGCCTGACTTCACGAGGGCGAGGACGAGGTGGTAGCGGATTTCTGCGGCGGCGGGGGCGAGCGAGACGGCCCGCTGCAGGAGGGGCAGGCCGCGCGCGGTATTGCCCTGCTCTGCCAGTATCCATCCCAGGGTATCCAGAATCATGGGATTGTCCGGCATCAACTGATGAGCCCTCTCGGCATATTCCAGCGCCTGCGGATTCTTTTCCTGCTGATAAAGCCACGCCAGATTGTTCAATGCCGGCACATACTTCGGATTTTGCTTCAGCAGGACCTGATACTGCTCGATGGCTGCTTTATTCTGCTGCCCAGCCATATAAGTTTCAGCCAGATACAAACGCACCGCCACATCCTCCGGACGCTCCTTCAGCCATTGAAGCAAGCGGGAATTTGCCTCCGCCCCTTTCCCGGCCTGACTGAACGCCGCATGCAGCTTCACCAGCAACGGCCCGCTCCTGCCGAGCGCAAATGCCCGCTCATACGCCTTCGCCGCCAGCGCGGGATTTTTTTGTTTCATCAGCACATCCCCCTCGGCGATATACCCGACGGGTGATTTCTCATGTTGCTTCTGAACCTGCCGGGAAATGGCGATTGCCCCCGCATAATTCCCCTTGCCTGTCTCCAGCGCAGCCTGTGCCAACTGCGCATCCAGATAATCCGGCCTGATCGCCAGCGCCTTCCTGAGCGCCTCCGAGGCGGCCGGCAAGTTCTGCATGGCAATATGGATCGAAGCGATGCGGAATTGCGCAAGCGCGGCGGCCGACGGCATGGCGGCCAGTTTCGTGTAACTCTCCAGCGCCCCGGCCTTGTCATCATTGGCAAATTGCGCCTGCGCCAGCAAATCCAGCACCTCCGGATTGCGGGGGTTGCTGCCTTGCAGCTTCCGGGCAAGCGTCAGCGCCTTCTGCTTTTCTCCCGTGCGAAGATAGTGCGTCCCCAGCAGCATGGCCGGCTGCAGCGCGTCCGGATTCTCCTTGAGGGCGCGTTCCAGCCAGGCCGTCGCCTCCCTGGCCTGGCCCTGGCTGAGGGCCAGGCCGGACAATGCGGTCATGGCCTGGACATTCTTCCGGTCTTTTTCCAGGATGGCCTCAAAGCGCTTCTTAGCGGCCTCCGGCTTCTTTTCCTGCAGGTCCAGCTGGGCAAGATTCGTGACCGCCGGGAAATAGGTGGGATCAAGCGCCAGCGCTTTTTCGAAACTGGCCCGGGCCTGAGACGTCTCCTTCTTGCCCAAGTAGATCCCGCCTTTCAGATTCTGCACCAGGGGGTTGTCCGGATGCGCCTTCTCAAGCGCCTTCACGGCGGCCAGTGCCTTGTCGAACTCCTTGAGGCGAAGATGCGTCATGACCAGCAGGATGCCCGCCTGGGCCGACTTGGGATCCAGCCGGGTTGCCCTTTCCAGCTCGGCCACGGCACGGGCGCTGTCGCCTTGCCCCAGCTTGCTCATGCTCAGAGCGGTGTGCAATAGGGCGCTGTCGGGTGCCATGTCGCTGGCTTTCTCGAAATATTCCGTGGCCTTGGCAAAATCCCTGGCTTGCATGGAGGCTTCCCCTGCCAGGGTGAATAGCTGGGGATCCTGGTGGCCCTCTTTGAGGGCGGGGGTCAGGATGGCGGTCGCCCGCTGCGGCTGGCGGCTTTTCAGCAGCACTGAGGCCATGAGTTTGCGTGCATACAGGTTTCTCGGATCCTTCTCCAGGTAGTGTTTCAGATGCTGTTCCGCCTGGGGCGCCGAGCCCAGGGCGGCTTGCACCGCGCCCGCGAGGAGGACGCTGGGCATGTGTTCCGGGGCTTTGCTGAGGATCTGCTGCAGGGATTCCCACGCCGCCGCGTGCTTGTCCTGCGTAAAATCGAGCAGCGCCTGGGTATAAAAGACGAGCAGGTTGCCGGGGGTGATTTTGCGCGCCGCTTCGATGTCGGCCTTGGCGGCTTCGAATTTCCCGCTGGCGATTTCGATGAAGGCTTTATTGGTATAGGCAGCAGCGCTGTTCGGCCTTAGCTTCACCACTCGGTCATAAGCGGCCAGAGCCGATTCCACCTTGCCCTGGGCGCGCAACAGGTCGCCTTTGAAAAGCCAGGCGTCGGCATGGTCCGGGTTGCGGCTGACCGCCTGTTCTGTAAAGCCCGTGGCCGCTTCGATATCCCCTTGCGTGAGCGAGTATTTCGCCAGCCCAATTAACGCCTCCGGATAATCCGGCTTGGCGGCAAGCGCCTGTTCGAACTGGCTGCGGCCTTCCTCGATCTTGCCCAATGCCAGCGATGCGTTGCCGCGCAGCGCCAGAATCTCGGCCGGGCTTGTCTCCGCGGAAAAGGATTGCGTCTCCTCCAGGACCTTTTCAAACTGACCCAGGTTGAGCAAGGTCTGTCCCAGCTCGGGCAATACCCGTGCCGGACTCATTCCCAGGCTCAAGGCTTTGCGCAGTTCCTTCTCGGCCGAGGGCAGGTCGCCGGTCCGGTTATAGATCGTCCCCAGAAGATAGCGGGCCTCGGCATCGTCCGGATCAGTCTGCAGGGCGTTCTTAAGCTGGATGATGGCCGCCTTGTGGTCTCCCTTTTGCTGATATTGCCGGGCATCCGCAATCAACGCCTGCGCATCCTTGGCTTTGCCGCAGCCCGACAGACTCCCCCCTACCAGCAGGGCAATGATCATGTGGGTCAATACCGTCTTGGCTGAACCAGCAGCGCGTACTTTACGCATCAGGGCTTCCTCTTCCAGTATGTAGTTGTATTCGCCCATCCTCACTCTTCGGGCAAGAACAGAGGGCAAAGATTTTACGCACGAATTACCTTGGGATTGAATGGCATTCACCATCCGTTGATTTTGTTGAATGCGCCACGCTTCCCGAATTTCCGGTGATTTTGATTTCATGACCTGCCGGTCTCATCGCTTGTCGGCATGGCCCAACCGGATGAACCGGTCTGGATCGCCGGGACTGAAGCCAGCGTATGGCAAATGCTTATCGATGCGCGCGTACCCAATCCCGCCACTGGATGAATAGGTCTGGATCAAGTGCGGCGATGGCCGGGCGTTGCCAAAGTGGTTCCGCCCAGAAGTCGTCCTGATCGAAACCACACATTTGCCCGCCCGCCTCTTCCAGAATGAGGCAGCCGGCGGCGTAATCCCATAGTTTTTGCCCGCCGTGCAGGTAGAGGTCAAACCGGCCGGCGGCAGTATAGCACCACTCCAGTGCGCAGGCGCCATAGTTGCGCTGGGACGAAAAAGGTCGTGCCGAGCAGATGCCCTCCGCGAGTTTATGATTAAGCCGCTTCAAATCAACGTTCGCCATTGCACCGCGGAATGCCGGGACGTGCTCCTTGATCGGCAATTTCTCGCCATTGAGGTATGCGCCATTGCCTTGTTCGGCATAGAACATTTCGTCCGCGACAGGATTATAAACTACGCCGAGCACACTTCTGCCCTGCCGCATCAACGCCACCGAGACGGCAAAATAGGGCAAGCCATTGACGAAATTGGAGGTGCCGTCTATTGGATCCATACACCACAATCCAGCATCACCCGCAAGCCATTGATTGACCTGCTCCTGTTCCGGCATTTCCTCTCCCACTACGGTGCCGGGATAAATCTTCCGTAATTCGCGTGATAGCGCTTCCTGTGTGGCGAGATCGGCTTCGGTAATCACGCTGCCATCCACCTTGCGCTGCCGTGCTACTCGCAGATAGCGGGGCAGAATCTCCTGTTGCGCAACCGCCTTGACCGCAGCGATGACTGCGCTAAGCACGTATTATTCCGCCCGCCATTTGATCGAACAGCCGATGCTGGAAATCTGCTCATCAGGGCCACGACCGGTTTTTGCAACCTGGAGCATGCCTTCGAATAGGTCGCGGCGCGCCTCGGCAGGCGCGGCCTCCTTGCGCGAAGCATCCAGCCGACCGCGGTATTGCAACTCGAGCTCGCTATTAAAGCCAAAGAAATCCGGCGTGCACACCGCACCATATGCCTTTGCGACTTGCTGGGTCTCGTCCCACACATAGGGAAAGGGAAATCCGTATTCCCTCGCTACCCGCGCCATGTTATCGAATGAGTCTTCCGGATAATCAGCGGGATCATTTGACATGACGGCAATGACGCCAATACCATGTTGGTGCAGTTCCCTCGCGTCGCGGATGATACGATCCCGTATCGCTTTTACATAAGGACAGTGATTGCAGATAAACATCACGAGCAATCCTTTTTCGCACCGCGTGGATGCCAGGTTGTAGTGTTTTCCGTCCACTCCCGGCAGATCGAAGTCCACTGCTTTCCAGCCGAAATCACAAACAGGTGTTTCCAGGCTAGCCATACTTACTCTCCTGAATGACAAAATGTTTTTCGTGCATCACCGCAATCCAAAGTTCCAAGCAAAATTAGCCTGGATCAAAATTTGAATTTACGGGGATATAATTGACACCAAACGCTCAAGCGCTTGAGTGGCGTCATCAAATAAACTCAAGTTCGTTGAGTTGCCATTATACTATCATGGGAGACGACCTTTAATTGCGCTCCCGGAGACGATGACCGTTCCCCGATTTTATTGTCCTGAAAAAATTGTCGCCGGTCAGATTATCGAGTTACCCGCCAGCGTCGCACGCCACGCCCTTCGCGCGTTGAGGCTTGAGCAAGGTGACGAAATGATTTTATTCAACGGCAATGGAGGCGAGTTCCAGGCGGCCATCGCGCGTATCGGCAAGAATGGCACCGCAGCTGTTGTAATTGAAAAATATCTGAATATCGAACGTGAGTCACCGCTCGCCATTACGCTGGCGCAATCGGTATGTGCCAGCGAGAAAATGGATTGGCTTGTACAAAAAGGGGTGGAAATGGGCATTAGCCGAATTCAGCCCCTCATTACAAGGTTAAGCATGGTAAAACTCTCAGGTGAGCGAGCGGATAGACGCATAAGGCACTGGCAGCAAATAGTTATTTCGGCCTGCGAGCAGTGTGGGAGAAATTACATTCCACAGGTCTTGCCGCTCATATCATTGCCCGGTTGGCTCGGCACGCAAATTAGCGAAGGAGAGCATTCGAGTCATGAGGTTTCGCCTCATTCACGTTTTATGCTATCGCCCGCCGCGACGAACGGTCTGCGTGATTTTGCCGGATTTTCTGCTATCACCACCTTGACTCTGCTAGTTGGGCCGGAAGGCGGCTTCACGCCGGAGGAAGAGGCTGCCGCCATGGTGGCGGGATTCATTCCGCTGCGCCTGGGTAAGCGCGTACTCCGTACCGAAAGTGCGGCGTTGGCTGCAGTTGCGGCGATGCAGACGCTATGGGGCGATTATTGAATTGGCCTTGAAGACTGTACGCGGCCGAGGCTGGCTTTAACCTGTTTTTTTTTCTTCAATTCTTAGAGTCAGGCACGCTGTCGGTTTGAGGTTTGGATTTTGCGCAGTAAACTTCTGGATTACTTGAATGCTTCATTCCGCTTAGCATAGCCCGCACACGATCGATGCAACCTTCAATCCCGTCAACTGAGCGCGTGAGACTCGACACTGATTTCGTGACCTGGTTCCGTTCGGTGGCGCCCTATATCAATGCGTTCCGCAATAGGATCTTTGTCGTTGCTTTTGGTGGCGAAGTGGTGGCGGACGGAAAATTTGTCGAGCTTGTTCATGATTTCAACCTGCTCGCGAGCCTGGGCGTGCGGCTGGTGCTGGTGCATGGCGCTCGTCCGCAGATTGAAATCCGGTTGAACGAGTCCCAGCTGAAAACCACATACGTCAGGGGAATGCGCGTTACCGATGCTGACACGTTACAGTGTGTGAAGGAATCGATAGGGCGAGTTCGCGTTGAAATTGAGGCATTGCTATCGATGGGGTTGCCAAATTCACCCATGGCCAATGCCGCTATCCGTGTTGCCAGCGGGAACTTCGTCACCGCTCGCCCAGTGGGCGTGATAGAAGGCATTGATTTGATGCACACCGGCGAAGTGCGCAAGGTGGATACCGCGGCTATACGCTCCCGTCTGGAACAAGGCGAGGTGACGCTGCTTTCGCCGCTGGGTTATTCACCCACTGGCGAGATCTTTAACCTGACGCTTGAAAACATCGCGGCTGAAGCGGCAATTGCGCTCAAAGCCGAGAAGCTTATTTTTTTGATGGATGCTATCGGCATAGAGAAAGAATGTGGTGGCAGTTCCGAGACATCGTTGCTGCGCGAACTGACCGTGGCCGAGGGCAAGGTCCTGCTTGCGAAACCTGCAAGTCGGACAGCAGGGCTCTCCGACGATGCACAATTGTATCTCCCCTTTGCTGTAAAGGCCTGCGAAGGCGGCGTGTCGCGCGTTCATCTCATTAGCCGTCATGCGGATGGCGCATTATTGCAGGAATTATTTACTCACAGCGGTATCGGAACAATGATATCGGAAGGGCCG
>JBOIFK010000315.1:0-4217 GCA_050741585.1 Nitrosospira sp. | reverse complement strand
CCCGGCAGGCCCGGCAGGAGTATGTATTTGTCAAGGGCGGTATACAGCTGCAATATCGCGGTCAGGACCGGCAAAATAGAACGTCAGCATTTGGCAGCTTGGCATGGCGTGTGTCTCGTCCTGGTATCAGGCGCCAAAGATTTCTTTGCAGCTTGCTACCTGGTATCAGGCGCCAAAGATTTCTTTGCAGCTTGCTGCACGGCATCATCACAATTGATCTTGATCCGTGAGCTTGAGATAGCACGAGCGAATCAATTACTGAACGACGAACGCAGGACATCTACGTGCGCCAACGTACCGACCAAATTTCATTTTATCTGTAAAATATATATATATGTTTCAGGGCATGACCCTTCGAGCCAAAACCTCTATTTTTCTAGATATTTTATATTCAGCAAAATGTCATCTTTCACTTCATAATTCACTTCATAAAATTTTCTCATGATTTGAAGATCGGCGGGGACGCTGGGATGAGAAAATCAGCGCGCAAGAGATATCGCGACAAATCCTGAACAAAATTTTACCAATGACAAATGCCCGATCCAACCGATTAATAATTAAGGAAGAACCGTGAAAACAATAAATAGCCGGGAACAGGCGATTCCAGGGAATGACATTTTACCAATCACCGATTTAGCGTCTGTTTCCGGGTTAGTCAATTATCAGGCAGGGAAAACGGCAGATAAGCCAAGCCGAACGTCGATCACGCTGCAAATGCTACCACCGGGAAAAAGATCGCTTGCCCTACCTTGTGCTTGTTTATTCAGGTTTTGCGGAAGAAGAATGATGGGTGCTGCATGGCTCCTGTCAATCGTTACGGCCACGTTATTCCATGCGCCCATTGTCAGCGCTGCGATACACGATGACTCCTATATTGCAGGCTACG
Organism: Nitrosospira sp.; assembly: GCA_050741585.1. Classification (GTDB taxonomy): domain Bacteria; phylum Pseudomonadota; class Gammaproteobacteria; order Burkholderiales; family Nitrosomonadaceae; genus Nitrosospira. The sequence goes on along the minus strand of JBOIFK010000315.1, from coordinate 3,331 downwards.
CCGCAGGGGTTCTCAAACGTGACTTCAAGCTTGACCTCCCTTCCCTGACCGTGAAAAACAGCGTCATTACGGTTCCGATTGGCGATCTGGCCCCACAAGATCGAGCCCAAATTTTGCAGATATTGTCTGAAATCCCTGGCGTTACCGCCGTGGTAGCACTTGAAAGCACCAACCAGCAGGTCATGGCCGCTTCGTCGGCGCCCGATGAACCAGGCACGACTGAAAGCGCACCATCAACAAACGAAAGTGCACCCGCATCAAACTCTTCAGTTCTTCCCACCGGTTTTCTGCCTACCGGCCACCTGTTTAAGCCACTGCTGGCGGATCCGCGGTGGGCTCATTTCTCAGCCGCTTACCGGAATTATATTGGAGACAATATCGATGGAAATAACAACGGGGCTGTCAGTTTCGGGGAGACGATACCGTTTTATCGGGCCAATTTGGGCCAATCGACAATACAATGGGAAGCCGGCCTCCAGGCCGGCGTTTTCAGCGATTTCAACCTGGATGCGCGTTCATCCGATCTTATCAACACCGATTTTATTGCATCGGTTTACTCAAGCGTTCGAGCGGGTCAATTCTCTGCTTTTGGCCGAATCTTTCATCAAAGTTCGCATCTCGGCGATGAATTTCTGCTACGAACGTCATTGCAGCGTGTCAATCTCAGCTACGAAGGAGCCGATCTCAAGCTTTCTTATGAGCTTCCTTATGGGGTGCGGGTGTACGGCGGAGGGGGCGGCATCTTTCACAAGGAGCCATCGACAATCAAGCCTTGGCTAATTCACTATGGTATCGAATTCAGAAGTCCCTGGCGTATCGAACTTGCAGCAATGAGGCCGATTCTGGCGGTGGATATCAAGAACCATCAGCAAAATAACTGGAATGCCGATGTATCCGCCAGGGCCGGATTTCAATTCGATAATTTTTCAGCGTTCGGGCGGAAGCTTCAGTTTCTGGGGGAATATTTTCACGGCAATTCGCCTACCGGTCAATTTTATCGGGAGAGAGTCGAATATCTCGGTATCGGAGCGCATTATCATTTCTAATTGCCTGTCCGACTTAAGGCATTGGAACGAAAGATGAGTGGGCGAACAGGATTTTGAAGATTGAAGGCCACTAAGTTGTGCTATTGACCTCTATGGCCGAACGGGTGAAGTATGAAAGCCGGACAGACGTTCTTGATGTCTTGCAGCCGCCCTCCATCTCCTTTAAGCTGGACGGGCTGCTGCCAAGTCCATTTATTCGAATGTTGATGTGATCTTGCTTTCACCCATCAATGCTCCGATTGATCGACGACGGCCGGAATTCTGCAGGGCTGCCCACCAGCAAAGAGGGCGTTTAATATCGCCGGCAAGGTTATAGTCGGGCCAATAGGCCTCAGTGTTTAGCGCATGCCCAATATCACCACACGCGATTATCCACCACATGCTTTCGATACGCTGGTTCGATATGGTTTCCATCCTGTTCTGGCCCGTGTCTATGCTGCCCGCGGTATTGAAGAACCCGTTCAGCTCGAAGTGGAGCTGTCCCGGCTGATCCCATTTGAACGCCTGAAGAATGTTTCCCTCATGGCGGCACATCTGGCCGACGCAATCCTTTCAAGAAAGCGTTTGCTGATCATAGCCGACTACGATTCAGACGGTGCCACCGCTTGTGCCGTTGGCATACGGGCGCTAAGGAAATTTGGCGCGATAGTGGGTTATCTTGTTCCTAATCGTTTCGAATATGGCTACGGCCTCACACCGGAAATCGTCCGTGTTGCCGCTTCCCTCCCAACCCGTCCGGACATACTCATCACGGTGGATAATGGCATCGCCAGCGTGGAAGGCGTGGCTGAAGCCAACCGGCTCGGCATGCAAGTACTGGTTACCGATCATCACCTGCCCGGGGATGAATTGCCGGAGGCCGCAGTTATCGTGAATCCCAACCAGGCGGGCTGCCAGTTTCCCAGTAAGAATCTCGCCGGGGTAGGCGTAATGTTTTACCTGATGCTGGCGCTAAGGGCTGAGTTACGCGCCAGAGGGATATTTGCTCCCCCTCAAAAGGAACCGAATCTTGCCAGTCTGCTCGACTTGGTCGCCCTGGGCACCGTGGCCGATGTCGTGAAGCTCGACGACAACAATCGCATTCTGGTACAGCAAGGCCTACGACGCATCCGCAAGGGACGCGGCTGCGCCGGTATTCATGCTTTGCTACAGGTCGCGCGGCGTGATTTCCGGCAGGGATCAGCCTACGAACTGGGTTTTATGCTGGGACCGAGGTTAAATGCCGCGGGACGGCTCGATGATATGGCATTGGGGATCGAATGCCTTATTACGGATGATGAGTCTCGGGCCGCACACATTGCCACGCAGCTCGACGCACTTAACCGCCAACGCAGGGAAATCGAAGCGAATATGCAGGGCAGCGCACTGGTGATGCTGGAGACCGCGCTTTCCACGCATCATTCACAGAACTCGACGCAAAACTCCACTCTCGATGCTATGCATACCTATAGCCTGAGTCTATACGATCCCGGCTGGCACCAGGGCGTGATCGGCATACTCGCATCGCGCATGAAGGATAAATTCCGCCGCCCTGTTTTCGCATTTGCGCCTGGCGGCAATGGCGAGATAAAAGGTTCCGGAAGATCTATTCCGGGATTCCATCTGCGAGACTCGCTGGATCTCGTATCCAAGCGCCATCCGGGCCTCCTGCTCAAATTCGGTGGACACGCAGCAGCGGCAGGACTGACCGTGCGTACCAGCGATTTCAAGGAATTTCGCGATGCTTTCGAGCAAGCCGCACAAACACTGCTCACCCCCGCCGATCTTATGCATATCATCGAAACCGATGGTGATCTGAATGAATCCGAAATGAATCTGGAACTGGCGCGGCTCCTTGCGGACCAGGTTTGGGGACAGGGCTTTTCCCAGCCCACGTTCGGCGCCCGCTTCCGGGTGGAGAATCAGCGCGCGGTCGGGGAAAAGCATTTGAAATTGAAGCTGAGGAAACAGGAAACGCGATTCGCGGACCAAACATTGAAGGAATCCGGCTGCGTTTATGACGCCATACTGTTCTTTCACAATACTCCTCTCCCGCAAATGATCAACGCTGTTTACCGGTTGCAGGTTAATGAATTCAATGGCAGCTCCACCTTGCAGTTTATCCTGGATCACTGGTCTCAATGTGATGCCTGACTATCGGCATCCCGTAAGAAGGGATTGGATATCTTGCTCTTTCCCTCGCCAGCGTATGGCGTAGTTCTGGCTGTTCCATGCGCGGGAGCCTTTGCCAGCCGGTGAGCAGCCAGCCACTCCGCCGAGGATGGCGATACAGGAATACGCAATAA
>JBOIFK010000314.1:0-3873 GCA_050741585.1 Nitrosospira sp. | reverse complement strand
GGATAGTAAGTTTACCGTTGCCCATAACAAATGGCTCAGCATGGGTAATCGCTTTTACCATCCTGCTGCTGAGTAGTGTGCAATAGGGAATAGCTTTAGAATCTTGTTTTGAGTTTCCCTTTATCGCGCCACACAAGCCACAAGACTTCAGATTTTCCCCACTTATTCAAGTATGGATCAAGCGCGGCGCTCGCAAGATTAAAAGATGGAGTAAAATCTTTTCCTGCCCATCAGACAGAGAAATTCTCATGAGCGACTCCTTGCACCTTGTTTGTTCCCGCTGTCATGCGGTCAACCGTGTGCCCGCTGCGCGACTTGACCAGCAACCCAATTGTGGACAATGCCACCAGCCGTTATTCACCGGCCAGCCGGTGGAGCTCACTGCCGCTACTTTTGCCAGATACCTCGACCGCAACGAGATCCCGATACTGCTGGATTTCTGGGCTCCCTGGTGCGGGCCCTGCAAGATGATGGCGCCGGCCTTCGTCCAGGCAGCGGGCATGCTGGAGCCGAATACGCGTCTGGCCAAGGTGGACACCGAGGCTGAACCAGCGCTAGGGGCTCAATGTAGTATCCGCAGCATTCCCACTCTGGCTCTTTTCAGAGGGGGGCGCGAGGTAGCACGACAGTCTGGTGCCATGACGGCACAGGATATCGTGCGTTGGGTTCAATCCCATTAGACGAATTGGGCAGCTTCCACACTTTGAAAAATGCGATTACAAGATGACTGTGGGCAACCTTTTTATTGTCAGCGCTCCATCAGGTGCCGGAAAGACCAGCCTGGTCAAGGCCTTGCTTCAAACGGGCATCGACCTGACCTTATCCATTTCATATACTTCCCGGCCTGCGCGCCCCGAAGAAATGGATGGATGCGATTACCATTTCGTAAGCAGGGATATTTTTGAACAAAAACTGGAGCAAGGTGAATTCCTGGAGAGCGCAGAGCTTTACGGAAATCTATACGGCACGTCACAAAAGTGGATCAATGAAACGATAGGGTCAGGACACGACATCCTGCTGGAAATTGATAGTCAGGGCGCACGGCAGGTGCGCAGGAACTTTCCCCAGGCGGTGGGGATTTTTGTTCTGCCGCCGTCACTGCAAGCGCTGGAGACGCGCTTAAGGCAGCGGGGACAGGATAGCCCGGAAGTGATTGCGCGGCGTCTTGCCGCCGCCCGCGAGGAGATCGGTCATGTGGGCGAATATGATTATGTTATTATCAATGAAAGGCTGGACAATGCGCTGCACGACTTGTCCTGCGTCATACAGGCTGAGCGCTTGAGAATGACAAGTCAACGTGCCCGCCATCATGATCTGATAACACAAATTGGAAGAACCCCGGCTTGATAAATCGATAATCTTTGTAAGTTTTTCTCGCGCTGCGCATCCCTGACGATTTCATCGGGTATTTTTAACACTATTTCTGACACACTATCTGACACACTATACTGGGAACGATAATTATGGCACGCATTACCGTTGATGATTGTTTGAAAAAAATTCCCAACCGCTTTGACATGACCCTGGTCGCAACCGTTCGGGCAAGGCAGCTTTCGATTGGCGGCACGCCTATGGTGGAGTCCGCCCGGGACAAGCCTACCGTCCTCGCGTTGCGCGAATTGGCGCAGGGAAAGGTCGGAATGGAAATTCTAAACATCGGCCCCCTTTGATTTTACCGGTGGCGCATCTACAATAAGAATACATGGCCGAATTCATGTCGACGAAAGGTATTTGCAAAATCGGATTTATAGATTGTCATCGATCATCATGAGGGGTGTTGCCATCCTGAGAACCCGTACGGCGGGGCCTACTACAGAGAATAAAGGAAATTACGATGCAAGCACGAGGTCTGCCGGCTTCATCTGCTACCTTACCCGAGGCGGATTTCCTATTTAGTGAATTATCCGGCTATCTCAAGCCGGAGGATGTTTCTGAGCTTCAAAACGCCTACCTTTTCAGCCAAAGTGCCCATTCCGGGCAATTCCGGCAATCCGGTGAACCCTACATTTCTCATCCGCTAGCCGTCGCAAGCATACTCGGCAAATTACGCCTTGATACCCAGACGCTGACCGCCGCGCTGTTGCACGATGTGATGGAGGATACGCACGTTTCAAAGGCCGAAATCAGCAACAGATTTGGCAAGCCGGTCGCGGAACTGGTGGATGGTGTTTCAAAGCTCGACAAGATCGAGTTCCAGACCCACGCGGACGCCCAAGCGGAGAATTTTCGCAAGATGCTGCTGGCAATGGCGCGAGATGTGCGTGTCATACTTATCAAATTAGCGGACCGGCTGCACAACATGCGTACGCTGGAGGCGATGCGGCCCGAGAAACGGCGCCGTATCGCCCGTGAAACCATGGAAATCTATGCGCCAATCGCCAATCGTCTGGGGCTTAACAATATCTATCAGGAATTACAGGAACTCGGTTTTCGCTATCTTTTTCCAACTCGTTACAGGGTCCTGGCGAATGCCACCAAGGCGGCGCGCGGAAATCGCCGCGAAGTGGTGACTAAAATCCTTGATGCGATCAAGCAGCGTTTGCAGGCGGCAGAATTGGAAGCGGAGGTGACGGGACGCGAAAAACAACTTTACAGTATCTACAAGAAAATGGCGGAGAAACACCTCACGTTTTCCGAGGTGCTGGATATTTACGGTTTCCGCGTTATCGTCAAGGATGTGCCCTCCTGTTACATAGCGTTGGGGGCATTGCATAGCCTGTATAACCCTATTCCCGGTAAATTCAAGGACTATATCGCGATTCCCAAGCCAAACGGCTATCAGTCGCTGCACAACACGCTGTGGGGTCCTTATGGCACTCCCATCGAAGTACAAATCCGCACTGCGGACATGCATCGAATTGCGGAGGCCGGCGTTGCCTCACACTGGCTTTACAAGAGTACCGATGCCGATCTTAACGATCTCCATATGAAAACCCATCAGTGGCTGCAGAGCCTGTTGGAGACCCTGAGTGATTCCACCGACTCTTTGGAATTCCTGGAACATCTCAAAGTTGACCTGTTTCCAGGCGAAGTCTATGTATTTACCCCCCAGGGCAAGATACTGGCGCTGCCCAAGGAGTCTACAGCGGTGGACTTCGCTTACGCGGTGCATACGGACATCGGCGATTGCTGCGTGGCTGCGAAAATAAATGGTGAGAATGCTCCTTTGCGCACCAATCTCAGGAGTGGCGATCGTGTCGAGATTGTTACTGCGTCTCATGCGAAACCCAATCCCGCCTGGCTTAATTACGTGGTTACCGGCAAGGCGCGCACGCATATTCGCCGTTTTCTCAGGACCATGCAATATGAAGAGTCGGCTCGATTGGGAGAACGCCTGCTGAATCAAGCCTTAACGTCGCTCAAGGTTGACCCGCAAGCGATAAGCGCGGCGCAGTGGGAAAAACTGGCCCGCGACAGCGGTGCCAGATCCACGAAGGATTTACTGGCGGATATGGGGTTAGGCAAGCACCTCCCGGCAGTCATCGCGAGGCGGCTGGTATTGCCGGGAGAGTCTGCTTCCGGGATCAACGGGGCTGGCGACGTCATCACGATACTCGGCACCGAAGGCATGGCGGTACAATTTGCCAAATGTTGCCGTCCGATCCCGGGGGATCCCATCGTCGGCTTCATCAAGAAAGATCAGGGTTTGGTGATTCACATGCATGATTGCCCGGTCGCCTCCAAAAATCAGGGTAATTCGGACAATTGGCTGGACGTGGCATGGGGTAAAGGGATCACCCGCCATTTTGAAGTCAGTATTAAAATGATGGTGGCCAATCAGCGTGGCGTATTGGCAAGGGTCGCGGCAGCAATCGCCGAGGCCGGTTCCAACATTGACAACGTTGTGATGGAAGGGGACGGTGCGTATACAAC
>JBOIFK010000313.1:0-4100 GCA_050741585.1 Nitrosospira sp. | reverse complement strand
GACCAAATACTAACGACGGTGGAAGTGAAGGTAGCGTAAAGCGCAGATCCCGGAACGAGACACAAACACCGCTTCCGGCGGACCTGATTTGATCGAGCACGGGGAACTCCGCAAATCGGCGAAAACGGGCAAAAACCTCTTGACCCCATGCCTCACGGGCAAGCGCAATTTCGGATTCTGTTGCTCCAAATCGTCCATGATATATCCAGTTTACCTCTGAAACGGGTTGATAGCCGGAAGCGATTCCTCCCCACATGCGCAATATCCCAAATATCCCGCCGCCAGGATCGGGTGGCTTCTGCTTCTGGGTGCGCCACAAATTGACCAGCGCTTCGTAATAACCATCCCGGTGGGTGACGATTATCTTCCAATTGAAGGGCGATAGCGGTTGAGGAATGGCGTGCACTTCCGCGCCTGCTTCCACGAGTCCATGCATCCCGGCGTAGGCGTCTCCCACCTTGATGGCGTTGGAATGGAGAGCTCCCTGAAACCCTACGTAGCATCCCAGAACCATGAGGGCAAGGATAGCGGGGTATCGCCGTTGGTGCCCGAGTATGGCAGCCACCGCCAGTCCAATCGCAATAATCGCGGTGAAATAAGGGTCGATTATAAATATGAAAGGAATGGCGAAACGATGATGGGAAAAGGGCGCCAGCAGCATTGTGCCGTAAGCGGTGAAGATATCGCCCGCGATATGGATGGCAATGCCGAGGGCAGCGGTACGGTAAATTGCCCGCCACGAATAGCGCCGGGACCAGAAGCGGGAAAGCAGCCAGGCTAACAGCAGCGCCCATGCGGGCAGCAGGATAAGCGAGTGCGTAACGCCCCGGTGCAAGTCGACATACGTAAGGGAACCAAACGCGCGCAATAGAATATCGCAATCGGGAAATGCGGCCGCCACAAATCCGACTGTCATGCGTGCGCGCGGTGTCAACTCGCCGGGAAGCGGTGCTGCCGGTGCGGTTGCGCGCGCCAGCAAGGCACCGCTCAATGCATGGGTGAGGGTATCCATGCCAATGGCATGATTATGGAGGGGGCGTGCTGGATTTCAGACTCAAGTGGTCTGCGGTGCTTTTTCGTTACCTGCGCCGCCGCCCGCGTTTCCGATGGTGCCACGCTGGGTGAATACCACGCGGTCCAGGTTTCCGGCGAGTTTGAGGCACCCTTCAAGAAACCGGCTGGTTTTGGTCGAACCCGACGAATTATCGTTCATCCAGTGAAAGAACGCTGCCAGGTAAATTGTCGTAAGCCCCGTTTCTTCAAGCGCACGCCGGATGTAGGTCGCATCCCGGCCGGCAGCTTCACGCATCCATTGCACGGTCCGACTGATACGCATCAGCCCGGGAACCTGGATATGAATGTGGCCCGGCTCCAGTTTGCCGTAGATCATCTGCTTGGTTGTCTTGCGGTAAGGATAAAGCGCTCCGAGCCACGCCATGATCAACCGATGCAAACGCTGGCGCGGTATCAGATAGAAAAAATCGGATGCTTGCACTGCTTTGAGCATGGCGCTATCGGCGCGCTCAAACCAGGCATCAACGATGTCCTCTTTCTCACGAAAATGTGCGCGCACGTCTTCCAGGGAGATTCCCAGCGCAGCCGCCACATCGTGAAGGCGCACGGCTTCCCACGATTTCTGCTCGCCGAGCTCCACCGCGGTGTCAACAATCTGATCGGTTGTTGCCATATTTCCTCCGATGAGTAATGGATTCGGAAGAAGGAACAAATTCAACTCAGTCGAAACGCAAAGTGTAAAGCACATCTAAGGCGTTATCAATACCGGCCCGCGTAACGACAGTGATTTTGGGCGTCAGGGTATAGGTGAGTTTGGTCACACCCGCTGCGGCTGTTAAATACTGCTCATAGCTAATGTAGGCGCGCTCCGAAAGGCGTTTTCCGACAACGCCGATCTGCCCCGTCAACGCCCCGCCGGCTCCCGTCTGCCGTATGGATAATTCATCCACGCCCAATGCCTGGTTGATTTTACTGGTGACACCACCGGATTGTCCGCCCAGGATAGCACCTGCCGCAGCCAACAGCAGCGACGCATCGGCTCTTCCATCAGGGGGACGGCCCAGCGCAATCCACGAGAGTTTCTCCAGGTCCGACACGGCGGGAGTCGATACCAGCCGTATTCTGGGCCGACGCACGCTGCCCGTCACCTCGACGCCAGCTTCCACCGGCAACCCCTTGCGCAGAGCAAGCACGTTCAATCCCGGGTCGTCAATCGGACCCTGGAAATTCACGATGCCACGCTCCACCGTCAGGCGCTGCCCATATGCTTCAAAACTTGCGTTGCTGGCGATAATTGTACCGATAGCGCGTAGCTGTTGCCCGGGTTCGCCGCGCATGCGCAATTGACCAGCCAACCGCCCTTCCAGGCCGGAGGCACGGATATAGAATTGCTCACCCAGTTCCAGGATGGCTTCCACGTCGATCCGCAGCCCCTTACCATCGGGCGGCTTTTGTCCCATAACAATAACGTCGTCCGCCAATTGTGGCCGGCCGGCCGCTGGCTGAGAAATCAAGCCGGCATCCGCAACAAGGTTGCCCTCCAACGTAAGCACATTGTTTTCGAGACTGGCGCGGCCGTTCCCGGACGCGATAATCCAGCGATCCGGCCGCTGTGCAAGTGGCAGGCGACTGGCCGTGATTTCGAGGTTGCCATGCTCGCCCAAGAGATTCATGGTACCCGAGGCCCGAAGCCTGCCTGGGCCCTCCGGAAGCTTCAGGTTTTTACGCAAAGGGTCGCTGGGCGGCGGCGAAGTCATGAAACCCGACATGCCGCTCCCACCGATAAAGTTCATGATACCCGATGGCCGATCTGCTGGAAGCTGAGCGTTTTTTAGTAAGCGATCGCTGGGCGGCGGTTGGTGCGGGGCCGTGAAATCCAGAATATCCATGTGCAAAGATTCCTGATCGAAACGCGCCGCCAGTGTGCCTTGTTCAAGCTGCACGCCCTGATCCAGTAAAGCCAGCGCCAGATCGTCGCCGCGTATCTGTCCTTTCAAACGTGGGGTGCCGACGGTGCCGACTACCTCCGCCAGCAAGGCAAGCCGGCCGCCACTTCTCACATTGTTATTAATGGCGGGTCCAATCCAGGAAATATCATCCAGGTTGACGGAGACTTGCCCGGTGAGGGCCGCGCTGGGGAGTACCGTCCAATTCATGAGGGAATCGGGCAATCTGATGATGGCCGTGGAGACACTGACATTGGCCGCCCCCAGACGCTTGCCTTGTGCTTTCAATTCTCCCTTCAATCTTCCATCCACGGCGTGGGCAGCAAGCCGAAGGGTTTGCAAGCCCAACGGAAGCGGTGGATTTCCCTGCAACACCCAATCGCCTCCTTCACGCGCCACGTTAAGGCTGCCTGTCAGTTGCGCGCCGGACGAAATGTCCCATTCTCCGCCCAACCGGAGTGCTTCCATGTTTTCCGCTTCCCTTTCCTCTTCTCTTTCGCCTTCTTCTCCCCCTTTTGCTGCATCGCTGCCAGGACGCAGCCTGATGCCGCTAAAGCTGCCTTTGCTACTCCATTTTTGTGGAGTCCATTCAGTTCTGCTGATTCTTGCGCTGCCGCCAGCGACGGCAAGTGTCGTAGCGCCGAGTGACACGTGTTTTGAACTAACTTCCACGGAAGCAGCGTCCGTTAAATGAAACGGCAGTTGACCAACCACCGATAGCTCCAATAACTCCCCAAGCCATTTGGCATTCTGCCATTGCTGCCAATTCCACAATTTCTGCGGTCCTTTTTTCACACCTCCGCGGATCCGCAAAGTCAGATCCTGGTCCTCACCCAGCTGAGCAGCGGTTTGCAATTCATGCCGCGAACTGCTGCCATCTACTTCCAGCTGCAGACTTCTCAGATGAGTTGTCTTCTTTGTCCGGTACTGTGCGGCGGTGACCTTTAACGCAATTGTGTCGCCATGCAGCGTGCCGTCAACTGCAAAACCAGCCAGGCGATGGTCCCCGGGAAGGGTAAGATCGTGGCCCTTGGCATTCAAGGTGATATCCGGCCATTGCATACTCTCCCCCTTGACATTGTTACCCAGCGTCACCTGGGCAGTGAGGGAACCACCGAACCCATGTCCGGCTTGCGCCAG
>JBOIFK010000312.1:0-6381 GCA_050741585.1 Nitrosospira sp. | reverse complement strand
ATGAAAGGCAAGGAAAATCTTTAATCCATTGAAAATCCATCTTTAACTCATAATTTTGGAACGCTTTTTGGACGATTTCCGAGTTTGAAGTGAGGAAACTCTGTTCTGAGCCTTCATGAAGCTCAAGGTGGTACCCCTAGATCTAGGGATTTCTCAAACTTTCTAACGGAGAAATCTCATTATGGACGACAGTAAAAAACGGCGAGTCGTTGTCATCGAGCCGATGGAAACCTTGAATAATTCATCGTACAAAAAACGGTTGTGGTTGGCGGCACGTAACATGAATATTTCACGGCGCAATTGGCCAAATGTAATCGCGGAGGCTATTTATAATTTTGACGGTGACATCATACTCAGTAACGGGATGCGCTGGCCGATTCCCTTGGTTGACGATGTGCTGGGCGATCCGCGCTGGTTTTCCTATTACTTCGAGATGGAAGACGATGAGCCGCGCCGGGATGTGAGATTGCTGGAGCGTATCCGGCTTATCGATTTGTACTTCAAAATTGCACATCCTCAGTTAGCCAGGCACTTCGGGCGATAAAACCCGGCAGTATGTAACACGGGGAAACCGTACCCGGTTTCCCCTTTCTCTTTCTTCCATTTCTGTTTCCCAGAAATTCTCCAGAGCCCCTTTAGCATGTTAAACGGCTTCACGCTGTTTTAGGGGATTACGTTTTCTTTAGAGAAGAGAGGGTAAAAAACATGGATCATTTCCTGACAGAGCTGCACCGTCACTACACGAAACTGAATAAACCGCTACAGACGATGGCAGAGGCTCTTCTCGCGTTGTGTAAAGAGGCTGATGATATCAAAGGCCGGATCAAGCCGGACCATAACGCCGACCATTCGCCCAATGTCCAGCTTGAAAGCGTCATTCTCAAGGCGGAGCAGACGCTTCCCCAGAAAGTCCTGACGCTGCGTCAAGCCGAACAGTCGGAGAGGGCTTTCTGCACCACCCACAAGCTGATCGACAAATCCGTCCAGCCAAACCCGGTGATATCCATCCTCTGGATTTCCGTATGCGTGTTCATCGATGCGGCGATAAATGCCTCCTTCCTCTACAACGCCCACATGGTCAGTGGGCCGTTCGCGGCGCTACTGACAAGCTTCTTGATCTCCCTGACTAACGTCGCGCTATCGGTATCCGCAGGGTATTTCATTGGCCGTTTCCTGCATTACGGCAGCAATAGCGCCGACCCGGAAGCACCGGAATTCAAATCGGTGAGAAATCGTGCCAGATGGCAATACCGGATTTTCATAGGCGTCATGGCTTTCTTCATCCTGACGGTGGGACTTGTGCGCTCCATGGGTTCTCTCGACCGGGTAGCGCATTCGCTGGAGCATTACCACGAGCTGTTGGCAACGCCGGAGGCCGTCTTCTTAGTCCTGATAAATATCTGCATTACTGTTTTTTCCTATCACAAAGGGCGCACCGGATTTGCTCATCCATATGGCGATTACGGCACTTACCAGCAAAGCGTTGTCGCCGCACGTAATGATCTTTACGAGTTTTACGACGAGCTGGTCGAAGAGATAGAAGCTATCTGCGCCGACGCCGAGGATGACGCTGAATCCCAGGTAACGGCACAATCGAAATCCGCCAAGCAGTACCACAAAAAGGTCACGGAATGCCGTCAGGCATACGGTGAGCTTCAGGAAGCCATTCGCGCCGCCGAGAATGAATTTTCGGCGGCGGTCACACGGCTGATCAATTCGCAATCGGTGCTGGAAGGCAAGAGCCTGTCCGTTCCCCACGATCTGCTCGCACCCTTCGCCTTTACCAATGTCGCCGCCATCAAGCTGCCCGATGCCTATCGGCCACCCCACGCGAGCGCGAGTAGCTCTTTGCTCGCCAAGGAAAAAACAGCAGTGCTTAAACGGCTGAGCGACATATTCAAACGTGTCCTTCAATCCTGCCTTTTTTCAAGGAGACTTCCATGAGACGAAGAAAGAACCGCGATCTGTCCAAGATCGTCATGCTGAGCGTTGCGCTCGCTTCCGGTATCGGTGCTCTGGCTTACGCCGCATTGACCACCTTCGATCAACCGGTATCCGATCAGTACGGCTGTTTCGATGGTATCGAACAACGCCATACCGTGGTGCTGTTCGATGCGAGCGAGCCTCGGCTCAACACGATGCAAACACGCTCGGTGCGTCATTACCTCGATGAGCTTTACGCCAACCTTCAATTTAACGAACGCCTGAGTTTCGTGACCACCGAGGGCGACCAGATCAGCTCGGCACCCAAGGCACGTTTTCATGTCTGCGGTGCACCGCGCAGTTCCGACGATCTGGAGAATATTGGCGCATCCGGCGTATCCGCCGGTTACCTGAAGAAACAAAAGAAGCGCCTTTTTGAGACGGTCTATGTCCCGCAGATCGAGGCCATGCTCTCGCCCACCCCCGACGAATCCCGCCGGCAAGTCTCGCAATCGCCGATGCTGGAGATGATCAAGCATGTTTCGGAGATGAAGGATTTCATGCCGGGCAGCCGCCTGATCGTATTGAGCGACCTGTTGCAAAACTCCGATACCGCGCAGTTCTGCTACAGACAGAACCAGATGCCGCCCTTCCGCATCTTTCGGGAGCGGGAAACCTACAAGAACCGGCTCGCACCCCGTTCGTTTCAAGGCATCGAAATCGAGGTATTGCTGTTGCAGCGCTACGGCTACGGCCGGGGTCCATTGCAATACTGCCAAAGTGAGGAAGAGCTAACTTCCTTTTGGCGGGATTATTTTACCGGCAACGGTGCAGTGAACCCGGTCTTTACCCGCATTCGCGACGGTCATACCGCTGGATAAGAACCATGTATTCACGTCATTCCAGCCGCGAATCCTCCGCCACCCTGCTGGCCCTTGCCGCTATCGCGGCGGGGCTGGCGTGGTGGGCGTATCACCTCAATCCGCCCATGATGGGTAGCCGCATCGACTGGTTCTCATCGCTCATCCATTTGTTGGCGGGGTTGTTCTGTCTGCAAGCCCTGATCCGCTCGCTTGAGAATGCTGCGCATTTCATCGACTTCATCGCCAGCCGCGAACCGACGGGGAAACATGGCACTGCTGCATGGGCCGGGATCAAGGAATTCAAGCGCGGATTGACCAGAGACAGGCGTGGGCCATTCTGGGGGCGGTATCTCGAAGGTTCCCGGCCTGCACTGTTTTTCGATTATTCGTCCAACGCCATGACTGTGGCCCCCGCCGGGTCCGGCAAGGGTATCTATACGGTTGTACCCTCGATCATGAGTATCCGGCACAGCAAGGTCGTCGCGGACTTCAAGGGCGAACTGGTCTGCATGTGCAAGGCTGCGCTGGAGAAGCGCGGCGAGAAGGTGCGCGTGCTCAACCCCGGCAATTTATGGTCGGACATCATTGGACACGGGGATAGTTTCAGTCCTCTGGATATTATTGCCGACGATCTTGCCCGCCCCGGCGCTTTGCGCGATGTCATGGACGACCTGCGCGAAATGGGCGACCAAGTGTTGCCGGAGCCGGGCGACAAGGATACGGACGATTCCTACTTCCGGGAAGGCTCAAGGCGGCTGATTGCCGATGCGGTTCTTTTTGAGGTCATGGTCGATCTGCATGACGCCACGCTCTCATCGGTCGCGCTGCTGATCGAGAACCGTACGCGGCTCAGCGATATGGCCCGATGGATCGCCGGGGTGGATATCGAAGACAAGCCGCATCCCGGCGGCCCGTTTCCCATCGAACAGACCGAATGGGCGAAAATGCACGAGGCAAAAGATGTGGCCGAGTTCGCTGATTTGATCAGAGCCCGAGGAAAAAACCTGATTACCCTGATGTCGGGAAACGATAACCGTACCTTCGACAGCTTCATAACCGGGGCGCAGCAAGCCTTGGCTCCCTTCGCATTCGGACGGCTCGCCCCGGCCATGGGTCGCTCGACCTTTAGCATGAGCGATTTCAAGGAAGGCAGGAAACCCACTACGTTATTCATTGTAGCCGATGCGAGCCGCATGGAGGCATTTAAGGCATTCATGGGGCTCATGCAATGGTGCTGCACGACGGCGGTGAAGCGCCATCCGAATAAAGAGCGGCCCGTTTATTACATTCTGGACGAGGCCACCAATTACAAGGTCAATGGGCTGGAGAATCTGCTTACATGGGGCAGATCGTACGGACTCCGGCTTCACCTGATCTTTCAGGATTTCGCTGCGTTCGAACGCGCCTACGGCAAGACGGCGCTCGACACGCTCTTAAGTGAAACTGAAATCAAGCAGTTCCTCCCCGGACAACGCTCGCCCAAAACACTGGAACTCATCTCCAGACAAATGCTGGGGGACCAAACGGTGATGGCCACCGGCACCAGCCGCACCATCGACCAGTTGGGCTTGAACGAAAACCTGAGCGAAGCAGCCCGGCCACTCGCCACCCCCGATGAAATAAGGCGCATGCAGGCAGGCATCCTGTTCGTCCGCCAACACCGCCCCATCCTGTTCGAGCCGGTGAGTTATGCCGAGATCGAGCCGTGGCGCTCGCAAGTTGGGATCAACCCGTTCCACGGCAAGCCGTTCCGCAAAAAAATCAAACTGCGTCTATAGGACAAAACATGAAAACCTATTCCCCTAAAAAATACCGCCCGTTTGCTTGGCTGTCGGTGCTCCTGCGCGGCGTGACTTATCTACTGCGCCACTGGTTCTTGCTGCTTATCGCCGTATGGATCATCTCGCCAGTCGGGCCGCATCTCTTGGTCTCGTACACCTACAAGCAATACGGCACCTACCGCGACTACAGCGACTGCGTTTATCTCGGTGGGTGCGGGCTGATCGAGCGCAATGTGGGCGATGACTGCCCGGTGATCGTGATCATCTACCGGCGAACAGGACAGCAATTTTTTATGTGAGCGTCGATTTAAACTGCTCCCCCGGTATTGGCCTGCATCCGGGTTGCGGTATCGATACAAGCAGGCCATTCATTGAGGATTTGATCATGAGCAACCGAAATTCGAACGAAACGCCGCATCAAGATTCCCCCTCGCAGGCGGGACGCAAGCCCGACCAGATTGCCTATTCGGTGCGAGGTGCGCCGGATGGCAAGGAATACTGGAACCGCGTGGGCGCGATGTGGATGCACAAGGATGGACGCGGTGCCGAGCTTGTTCTGGACAGCATGCCAATTGACGGGCGCATTACCTTGCGCGAACAGCGCGAGCAAAGGATGCAGGATTATCAGGATGAGCGGGCTGCACAGCCATCGGTAGATAAGGGCCGGGTGCCGGATCATGGCCCGGAACGCTGACAGACCGGCGGCACCCTCAGCGACGAGTTTTGCGGGAAAGCACCCGGAACTGGCAAACGATAACCCTGAAAGCTTTCGGCAAGCGCCACCGCTCCACCGCGAATTCGATCTTGCCCGCGATCCGTACATCGGAAAACAGATAAGAGCAATGGAGCAAACCGAGGCACAGCGGCGCGGCGACAGTGAACGCAGCGGGGGCGGCTCTCAGATGGTGAAGCGGGATAAACCGTTTCCCGAATTGCGGCCCGAATTCGAGCAGGCTCCTATCCGCGAGACATTCAACCGCGCATGGCTGCGCGAGCAGCGCGAAGCCCGGCTCGCCGATCTCAACCGGCAACGCGAGCAACACCGCACGCTTGAGCAGCCCGAATATGCGATGCAAAGGGATAGTGAGACGAAGGTGCAAAAACATCGGGTGCCGCAGCGCTAAAGGAAGTTCGATGAATCCTTGCATACGGAAAACCGTTACGAAAACAAACACGGGTTTCCACCGGAATCTCGACGATAAGGTTAGGATTTTATTGCTAATTCATTAAAAATATGTTCTCTATTTGTTCTGTTCGGTTGTTGCTCTTTTAACAACGAAGAGGAAACGAGAGAGGAACCGATAGCCTGCAAGGCAGGGCTTTGATAACGTGGAGGATGCAAACATGAACGAAGAAACGGCTACACAGGGTAAAAACAAAGAGGAGGTCATTCCTGTCCCCACGCTCGATTACGATGCATACCGTGAGGATTTGGTTGATTTCGACCTGACCGCCGAGCAGGAAAATGAATTGCTCTCGATCCTGTGGGATATCATGCGTACGATGTGCGATCTCAATCTGGACATGGATGCGGTGCAGATGATCATGCCGACATTTTTGTACGCTGCGTTGAATGAAGAAAAAGATGACAAGCCCGAACGAGCAGCGCAGTCCTTCAATGAAAGCGCTAACACACAAGACGGCGAAAGGAGCAAACCAAATGGATAAGGCCGTAATCTATTGTAGAGTTTCCACAAAGAGGCAATCCAAAGAAGGAGACGGATTGGCTTCTCAGGCCACCCGTTGCCGCGAGTTTGCCCGCTATCGTAATTTGGAAGTAATTGAGGTGTTTCAGGATTCCGAATCCGGTTCCC
>JBOIFK010000311.1:0-19962 GCA_050741585.1 Nitrosospira sp. | reverse complement strand
GGTCTTGTTCGCGGCCGTGATGGCGCGTTCGAACCGACGCCTCCTGCTGGGAAGTCATTGCTGAGCAAAATTTGGCCCGTGGTCCAACCTGTCTACGCTGAAGTCGCGGCACGAGAAATATCTTCGGATATAACTTTTCTTGCTGATGGAGAACAGAATAGAAGAGGAGAAGAACACTCAGTCGACCAGTCATTACGTCGACTTGTCTCCGGCTGGGCGCTGCTAGCTGCGCCGCTGCCCGTGCAGTGGAACGCGCAACATGCTATGACGCCGACTCAGGGCGACATCGAATATTCGTGGGTCGGCGAAACGGCCCGTCGTATCGGGACCATCGTGCACCGCTGGCTGCAGCGCATCGCGGAAGACGGGCTGCGAAACTGGAGCATGGCGCAGATTCGTGTTTTGCGCGATACTTTCAGGCATCAGCTGGTCGCAAGCGGTATGGATAACGATGAAGACGACACCGACGCGGCGGTCGGACGTGTAATGATGGCACTCACGCATGCAGTGAGCGATACGCGCGGACGCTGGTTGCTTGGGCCACAGCAGGATGTCCGCAATGAGCTGCGCATGACGGCAGTTATCGGCGGCGAATACGTGGATCTTGTTATCGATCGTACATTCTGTGATGCGAGCGGGCAGCGCTGGGTCGTGGATTACAAGACCAGCAGTCATGAAGGCGCGGATGTGGAAGGCTTCCTCAATCGCGAGCAGGAGCGTTACCGTTTCCAGCTCGACCGCTACGCTGCACTCATGCGCTTGATCGACGGTCGACCAGTGAAGCGAGGATTGTATTTTCCGCTGCTGAATGGATGGCGGGAGTGGGGCGGGGAGGAGTGAAAGAGCAGCGAAGGGCAAGCTCACTGAAAGGAATAAAAATGCGATACCAGGCGAGTTTATTGATTACCTGCACCAGCGATCGACATGGCACTTTTTTGATTAAGTAATGAAGCATCTGTTTCTGTATATATTTGGATTCCTTGCAATGGCTGCAAGTGCTGCAACTGCCGTGGCTGGTGCATCCGATACGACTGCCATCGCAGTACAGCCGCGCCCGGAGATCGAAGCTTTTATCGGCGAAATGGTAGAGCGACATGGATTCAAGCAGGTCGAACTCGAAAGCATTTTCGGCGCGGCGCAGTTTCAACCGGCGATCATCAAAGCGATTTCCCAGCCGGCAACTTCCCGGCCGTGGTATGAGTACCGTCCTGTTTTTATTAATCCACGACGCATTGCAGGCGGTGTTGTTTTCTGGAACAGTCACGCAACGGTATTGGAGCGGGCACGCAAGGAATTCGGCATTCCAGAGGAAATCATCGCTGCAGTGATCGGTGTGGAAACCAATTATGGCACCCAAACCGGCAAACATCTCGTATTGGATGCATTGACTACGCTGGCGTTTGACTATCCGAAGCGCGCCGGATTTTTTCGGGATGAATTAGAGCAATATCTGCTGCTGGGTCGAGAGCGGGGAGCTGACATACTCAATATCCGGGGTTCTTATGCCGGGGCTAGTGGTATTCCGCAATTCATGCCCAGCAGCTATCGGCGTTATGCCGTGGATTTTGACGGCGACGGCAAAGTCGATTTATCCGGCAGCACGTCAGACGCAATAGGCAGCGTCGCGAATTATCTGAAGAGCTACGGCTGGGAGACGGGACAAACGATCGCGATTCCCGCCCTGGTTAACGGTGAGAATTACCACCAGGCCTTGTTCGCGGGGAGCAGGCCATCGTATACAGTGAAAGAAATGCGAAAACTGGGTATTACGTTACGGGCAAGTGTTCCCGGCGACCGTCCGGCCACACTTGTGGAATTGGCGAATACTGGCGGGAACGAGTATTGGCTGGGATTTAATAATTTTTTCGTTATCACGCGCTACAACCGTAGCGTGCATTATGCCATGTCCGTGTTGCAACTGGCGGAAGAGATTCGTGCGGCGCGAGATTCCGGTTTACAGTGGGAAGGCACTGCAGAAGGAAGCGGGAAGTGACCTCCTGAAATGAGGTGAAATTACCCGGTTGCTGATTACCGTGCGGGTTGACTGAACGCCACGACATGATCCGCCTCCAGTCGGATGCCAATTTTTTCACCGAGTGCATGATTGTGGTGGCTGGGCACCAGTGATAGCGCGATGCCGCCGCTTGGCAGGCGCAAAGTGTATAAAATGTCGGCGCCGCGGAAGGTCTTATGCACGACCTCTGCTTGCACGGGGCTGCCATCATCGTGCACGATGTCATCTGGCCGTATCAGCACATCCACGAGATTCCCCTCCCGGCAAAGTTGGCAATCTGGCATGCATTGGTGCGGGATATCCCCTGCCAGTACCCCTAGCTCGATTTCCACGTGCCGCGGGTCAAGCATCTTACCGGAGAGAAATACTCCTTGCCCGATGAAATTTGCGACAAAACGGTTGGCGGGCCGGTGGTAGAGATTATAAGCCGTGTCCCACTGCTGGATTTCGCCACGATGCATGACGCCGATTTCGTCCGCGATGGCAAAAGCCTCATCCTGATCGTGCGTAACCAGAATAGCGGTGGCATTCTGGCTCTTGAGGATATCGCGCACCTCCAGGCTCAAACGTCCACGCAAACTCACATCCAGATTGGAGAAAGGTTCATCCAGCAACAGCAGTTCTGGGCGCGGGGCCAGTGCGCGTGCTAATGCCACGCGCTGCTGCTGGCCACCGGAAAGTTCATGGGGATATTTGGCCGCCGCGTCGGCAAGGCCCACCGTTTGCATCAATTCGGCAACGCGCAATGCGCGTTCCCGCTTTTGCATGCGGTGCAGGCCAAAGGCGATGTTGTCGACGACGGTGAGATGAGGAAACAATGCATAGTCCTGAAATACCATGCCGATGTGCCGCTGCTCCGGCGGTAAGCAGAAACCGGCATTGCTTACCGCTGCACCGTTTAGTAGAATTTCTCCAGCCGATATTGGCTCAAATCCCGCAATGCAGCGTAGTACGGTCGTTTTGCCGCACCCGCTTGGCCCCAGCAGGCACCCTATTTCACCTTTTTTCAGTGTAAGCGATAAATCGTTCACCACCACCTGCTTGCCATAGGCGTGCTGAATATTTCTGAGCTCAAGCAGTGTATTTATAGCTATCATCCAGGGGCTTATCTTTCTGTCTGCCGCACGAACAATATTATCGGAAGCAGGCCCGCCAACACCAGCGCTACTGCGGGCAGCGCTGCCTGCTCCCATGCTCCTTCAGAAGTCATTTCGAAGATTCTTACCGCAAGCGTATCCCAACCGAAGGGCCGCGTCATCAGGGTAATGGGCATTTCTTTCATCACATCCACGAATACCAGTGTAGCGGCGGTAAATATGCCCCCTTTCAGAATAGGCAAATGCACGCGTCGCAGCATTGTCCATCCACTCAAGCCAAGCCCCATGGCGGCCTCATCGATGCTACTGGTGATACGCTGCATGGCACTGTCTATGGGACTGTGACTTACCGCGAGAAAGCGCGTCATGTAGGCGATCAGCATGGTGGCGAGTGTGCCCTGAATCAGTAGTCCGGTTTCGATATTAAATAGCTGCATGGCTATCTCGCTCAACCAGTTATCCACCCAGGCAACCGGAATGAAAATTCCTACCGCCAGAACTGCGCCGGGCAGGGCATAGCCGATAGTGGCAATGCGTACGGCGGCCCGGATAGCCCGATCGGAGTGACGGCGTGCCGCGTAGGCCACCAGAAGCGCGACGGAACACGTAAGTAGAGCGGCGAAAGCGGACAGTAGTAGCGAATGCCAGAAGAACTCCAGGTAACGCTGGTCGAAATCCTGAGCGAAAACAAGTGAGGTCCAGATACCCAGCTGCGCGACCGGCAGCAAAAATGCAAAAAACAAGGTGGTTGAGGCAAAGCCGGCAACCGACCATGCGTGCCATCCGCTGAGCTGGATGCGATCAACGCGCGCGCTTTGCTTCGTTTCGGCGTAACGCATCCGTGAACGAAACTGTTGCTCCATGACAATCATTGCAAAGACGATCACAATCAGCAGAGAGGCGAGTTGAGATGCGGCGGACAAGGAAAACATGGCGAACCAGGCTTTATAGATTGCGGTAGTGAAGGTGTCGTAATTGAAGACCGCTACCGTGCCAAAATCTGCCAGGGTTTCCATGAGTGCCAGCATTATTCCGCCCGCAATCCATGGCCGTGCCATGGGCAGCGCCAGCTTGAAAAACCCCTGTGTGCGATTAAAGCCCAGCGACTGTGCAGCTTCCAGAGAGCGCTTGCCCTGAGTGAGAAAGGCATTGCGTGCCAGCAAATAGACGTAAGGATAGAATGCCAGGATCATGACAATAATGACGCCCAGCCTGCCGCGCACGTCCGGAAACCAGAACAGATCAGGTCCCAGCCAGGAGCGTAGCGCAGTTTGCACGGGGCCGGTGTAATCGAATAGACCAAGGGCGACGAATGCTGTAACGTATGCTGGAATGGCGAGTGGCAACAGCAGTGCCCAGGAAAGGAATTTTCGCCCTGGAAATTCGCACACCGCGGTAAACCAGGCTAGACTGACTCCCAGCAATGCCGTGCCGCAGGCGACTCCCAGAGCGAGCCAGAACGTATTCACCAGCAGGCCGGGCAGCGTGGTTTCAACCAGATGCTGCCAGATATCGCCGGTGGGAGCGAAGAATGACGAGATGACAGTGCCGACAGGAATCAGCACCAGCGCAGCGACCAGAAAGGGAATTAGACGCCATCCCCCCGATGTACGATAACCGGACGATGAGGAGCCTGAAAAGCCGGTTATCGTGGTGGCATTTGTTTCCGTTGAATCGAGCGCCTCACCCTTCACATTCTAATTAAATCCGGTGGCGAACTTGCCGTAAAGGTGAAGTTCAGGTGACGCAGAAAGTGATTGCGGGTCATGGCGCCGAACTGGAAAATGAGTGAGAAATGGGTGAAGGGTAAGTAAAAAACGAATGCGACCGCGCATTCAGGCCTAATCTTATCGATAACCGGCCCGATCCATTAATTTTACCGCTTTCGTCTGCAGCTCACCAGCTGTCGTCACATTTAGCGGATTCTGTTTGAAGTCTCCCCAAGCGGCGACCGCCGGACTGGGCTTTATCCGGGGATTGGCCGGATACTCCATGTTCACGTCGGCGAACAGGTTTTGTGCTTTTTCCGACGACAGGAATTCCAACAGCTTGATCGCTGCCTCAGCGTTGCGCGCATACTTGGTGATACCCGCTCCGGAGATGTTTACATGAACACCGCTGCTTGCCTGGTTAGGCCAGAAAATTCCCAGTGGCAAGGCGGGATTTTTTTCCATGAGACGGCCATAATAGTAGGTGTTGACCAAGGTCACGTCGCATTGCCCCGCAGCAACGAACTCCATTGCCTTGGTGTCATCGGATAAGGGGTCGGTGGCTAGATTGGCGACCCAGCCCTTCACGATCTGTTCGGTCTTCGCTTCGCCGTGCTCGGCAATCATCATCGCTACCAGAGACTGGTTATATACTTTTTTGGACGTGCGCAAGCACAGTCGCCCTTTCCATTCAGGGTCAGCCAGCGCTTCGTAGGTTGAAAGATCGGCGGCCTTCACTTTTTGTGTGTTATAAATAATGGTGCGGGCGCGCACCGACAGACCAAACCACTGCTTCTGGGGATCACGCAGATAAGCGGGAATATTGGCTTCCAGCGTTTTGGATTCGACTGGTCTCAACAGCCCTTCCCGTGCAGCTTCCCACAAGTTCCCCGCATCAGAGGTGATCAGCATGTCGGCGGGGGTATTTTTTCCTTCCGCTTTGAGGCGCGCGAGCAATGGGCCTTCTTTGTCAGTGACAAACTTTATGGTGATACCGGTCTCTTTGGTGAAAGCGTCGAACATTGGCTTGATGAGTTGTTCGATGCGCGCTGAATAGACAACTACCTGCTCCGCCTGAGATACGCCGGCGCTAAACAGCGTGACACAGCAAAACATTGCGGTAAGATAGCGCTTGAAGCAGGACCTCGGCATTTTCTATCACTCCAGAGATTGCGAGAATATTGAGAGAGCAGGATCAGTCAATAGCAACTATATTATAAATGATAATAATTATCAGTAAAGCACCGCATTCATACTACCATGGATAAACCACAACCCACGCCTTCTTATCAGCGCCTGCAAGAGCTTCTTGCGATTCCCGAGAGGCAGCGGAGCGAGGCCCAGTGGGATGAGATAAACGAGCTCGAGATCACTCTGACTCCGGTCAATCGCGCCGTCACTTCACAGCAAGGTTCCCGGCGAGGAGGAGGTATTCCCATTGATCAGTTAAAACTGCGTGACGGCATGCAAGGCAAGAGGCCGTTGAAGAAGCTTCGCAAGAGACCGCCCAAAGGAAGTGGAGGCGCTGGAAGTGCGCCATAGTTCCAAATCCGGCGGTCTGGCCGGTCATTTTCCAGTTCTGGCATGACTATAAGGTATTGATTTTATCTTTATCACGACCCTCTGCCGACCGGATTGGGCGATCCTGCGAGCCTAGCCTGCGTTGCCGCAACGCTCTGGAATGCGAGTCTCCCAGGCGGGAGCCGGGCAGTGTAGGGGCTGTGATTCATGTGATCGCATTCATGTTCACAGAAGTATCTACATCCGCTCCAGCGTAAAATATAATGATGCCATCTGAGTAGTCTCAAGAAACCAGGAGGAATGATGCAACTTACAACGACCCCGAATATTGAAGGGAAACGCATCACAAAATACTGTGGTGTCATTGCCGGCGAAGCAATTCTTGGCGCCAACCTGTTCAAGGATCTCTTTGCGGGAATCCGGGATCTGGTGGGAGGGCGTTCTGCAACCTACGAGAAAGAGCTTCAGCGCGCCCGCGAGATTGCACTTGAAGATTTACGGCAGCGCGCCCAGGATCTCGGTGCAAATGCGGTGGTTGGCATTGATATCGATTACGAAATAATGGGTAAAGACAACGGCATGCTGATGGTTTCCGCTAGCGGGACTGCGGTGATCGTTGAGGATTGAGTCAGGTTTCCTTCGCCGGCTGGAATATTCAACCGACTTCGTGAATTTGCCTGGCGAGTTTTTTGCTAATCGTCGGTTTGATCGGTATCGGCAAGCGTCACCACGTAACATACAGTTCGTTATCAAGCAACATTTGTGAGGACATAAACCCGCGAGGTCACGAAGCTGGATGGATGGGGAAATGGCAACAAGGCTACCACGGAATAGTCTGACCATCATAAGCGAAGAATTTTCCTGAGTCGGCCAGCGTGAGCTGATTGATGACATGCCGCATGCCGGACACACTTTGGGTTGTGGAGATCAACGCATTCGGTCCGCCCATCTCGGTTTGTACCCATCCGGGATGGAATACCACTGCAGTGACGCCAACGGGCTTCAGGTCGATGGCCAGGCTCTTTACCACCATATTCACCGCTGCCTTGCTTGACCGGTAAATATAACTGCCGCCGCCGCTGTTATCTTCGATGCTGCCCATTTTGCTGCTGATCGTCACGATTATTTTTTTATTGCTGCGGGCGATTTGGGCGGAAAACGCCTGGGCCATCTTCAACGGAGCCATGGTATTAACGAGAAATGAATGCACCCATGCCTCGTAATCGATATTATCGCCTCTATGCGCAGCCATATAGATACCGGCGTTGTTAAGGAGCAAATCGATGGATTCGGGGGCTAGTAACCGTGCCAATCCTTCAATCTGTGCATGATCCGCGACATCAAGCGCATGCACTGTGATCTGTTCAGGGTATCTGGCAGCCAGGGCGTTGAGGATATCCGACGTTTCCGGATGGCGACTGCAGGCTAAAACGCGCCAATTATCCGCGGCATATTGCCTGACAAACTCTAGTCCGATTCCGCGGTTGGCGCCTGTAATCAACGTGGTTCTCATGTTTTCTCCTTGCATGTATGGTGCTACCGATCCTTCCGAATTTATGAGTGCTTTGTTGCCAGGGCAGTTGGTGCCAGAAAAAAGAGAATGTCGCAAAATGAGGGGACTTTGCTGTGTGACCGAATGCATATGTACAAAAATTTAAACAAATATCAGTCCCTACAGGAGCGACGAACTTGATACAGCGAATTGCATTGGTTACCGGCGCATCCAGCGGTATCGGAAGAGCCACGGCGGAACTTCTTGCCGGCAATGGCCATTATGTATTTGCTGCAGCGCGGCGTATGGACAGACTGGAGCAGATACGTTCTGATCACATTGAGCCGGTCGAACTGGACGTTACCGATGGAGAAGCCATTCACAGGACGGTAAATCACGTCATAGCAACCAAAGGACGAATTGATGTGCTGGTTAACAATGCGGGGTTCGGTCAGTTGGGTGCGATCGAATGTGTTTCAATGGAGGCCGCCCATCGACAATTCGAGGTCAATATTTTCGGCTACGCGAGATTCATGCAAGCAGTGTTGCCGCATATGCGGAAGCAGAAATCAGGGTATATTGTAAATATTGCATCGGCCATGGGCAAGATATCGACCCCAGGTTTCGGCTGGTACGCGGCTTCCAAACATGCGGTGGAGGCGCTCACCGATGCGGTGCGCGGCGAGGTGATGGAATTCGGAATCCAAGTCGTGCTTATTGCACCAGGTTTGATCAAGACGGAATTTGTGCCCAAGCAACTGGAGTTGCTCAATACGGTTGCGCATCCCCCCGCTTACCAGAAAGTTATTACAGGTCTTTATTGCCTCCTGGCTAATGAACCAAAGTCACCGGGTCCCGCAATCATTGCGCAGGCGGTACTCGATGCCGCTACCAGCTCAAATCCCCCAGTACGACATGCGCTGCCTCTTGATTCAAAGCTGGCCGTGGCAGCGAGATGGCTGTTCGGTGCCCGTTTCTTTGCCTGGATCATCCGGCGGCAGATGAAATTCTAAAATTACCATGCGGTCTGGTTATCCTGCTCCATCAATCTTTAGGCATTTCCTTCGTTGAGGAAAAAAGGTCCCACGCGGCAATGAACAGCGCCGCAATCACCGGACCAATGACGAAACCGTTAAGGCCAAAAAGAACCAGGCCCCCGAGCGTTGAGATGAGAATCACATAATCGGGTATTTTGGTGTCCCGGCCGACGAGTACGGGTCGTAAAACATTATCGACCATTCCTATCACCAGCACGCCAAAAGCAATAAGGGTTATTCCCTGCCAGAGGGCTCCGGTAAGCAGGAAATAGATCGCTACCGGCGCCCAGATCAATCCAGCACCCACGGCCGGCAGCAGTGAAAGGAAGGCCATTACAAATCCCCATAACAACGGCCCCTCGATATCAAGAAACGAAAAAATTAGGCCGCCTAATGTGCCTTGTATCGCAGCCACGGCAATATTACCTTTCACCGTCGCACGAACGACAGTGGTGAATTTGCTGAACAAATGCCGCTTGTGCTCCATGCTGAGCGGTATGGCCTGCTTGATTTTTGCGGATAAAGTGGCACCATCTCGCAGCAAAAAGAACAGTAAATACAGCATGATGCCGAAACTGATGATGAACTCAAACGTATTCTGGCCAATATTCAACGCCTGCGTTGCAATGAGTTGGCTTCCCTGCAAAGCACCATTTGACAGCATGTCCTTCAGTTCGGAAATATTTGTTAGTCCGACACTCTCCAGGAGATTGGTTATCCATGGCGGCAAGGCGCTCATGATTTGCTGAAAATAGACGCCGAAGTTCAGGTCCCCCGAACGGATTCGTTGATAGACGGCTACCACCTCCTGCAGCAGCGAAGCCGTAATCAACGTAAACGGAAGGATCACCATAATCAGGCAGAGCAGCAGGGTGGTGAGCGCGGCAAGATTTTGGCGCTGACGCAGGATGACCAGCAATCGGCGATAAAATGGCGTAAATATGATGGCGAGAATGGAACCCCAGAATACTGCGCCATAGAACGGTAATAGTATCCATCCGAACGCGAGGGAGACCGCCACCAGCAGGAGCAGGAAAGTTTTTTGCTGAAGCTCCGGGGAATTCATATCAAGCCACGTGGTGAAAGTGAAGAAGCATGCACTGAGTTCGTAGCCGAATCCTACCTTAACTTAGCCTCAAGCAGGGCAACGGGCGAGAAAAAGAAAGCGAGACTGCGATGCGCCAGCGATTGTGTAGCCGAGTCCGGGGCGTCCCTTCTTGACAGCCGGTGATCGGCACCAGTGTTGAAGCTGGAGGTGCGAGGAACGTTTATGCACCAATGCCTTAAGATCGGGAATCGCTTTAGATTGCAACGATACCTTTCAAGCTATCTGTAGGCTCCGCAGAAAACCGTTACACCGCCCATCAAATCGGGGTATGTATTTTATTGGTGTTCCTCCCTCCATTGCTCAAATGGAGGTCAATATAAAATATATATATATTCACGCGAATATTGCGCTACACTAAACCATGTTACAAATATGGTTTTTATGCGTCCAACTTGAATTCTCGATCTAAGAAGGAGGAGGGGTGATGAAAACAGATAAGACATTAGTCGTCCTTATCGTGCTGGTTCTCGGTCTGATATCGCTTTTCGGAATTTTGAATAGATGGTTCATTGTGATGTAGCGGTTCTGTCGATGAAGGCGAGAAACCGGAATTCCATATTCTGGATATCTCAACCGGGTTTCAATAGTGCGTCCAGGCCAGCTTGTGCAATTTGCGCGTCCTGATTGGATCTCACGCCACTGACTCCCACAGCGCCGATGAACTGGCCATCCACTGTAATGGGCAAGCCCCCTTCGATCGGCAGGGTTCCAGGCAGGCTGAGATAACGCATGCGTCCATCCGAGACATGATCCTCCCACACCTTGGTAGGACGGCGAAAGGCAATGGCGGCGCCAGCCTTCCGTATCGCGACTTCAATGCTGCCGAACTGAGTATTGTCCAGGCGCTGCAGATGAAGCAAGTGAGCGCCATCGTCAACGATGGCAATCACGACCGGCCAATCGTTGCGTCTGGCTTCCATTTCTGCGGCGGAGGCAATTTTTTTTGCGTCATCCAGAGTAAGCGTGAATTTATTATTCATAAGGGTCGGGGGATTTGGGTAAGCTAAAACAGGAACAAACCAATTTTAACGCCGCCAAAAATAAAGCACGCCGATACTCCCGGCGTGCTTTAGATTGAGCAGAGTTATAGTAGCGGCACAATTAACAAGGCAACGATGTTCATAATCTTGATGAGTGGATTGATCGCGGGGCCGGCGGTATCTTTATAGGGGTCACCGACGGTATCGCCGGTAACGGCCGCCTTGTGCGCCTCTGATCCCTTGCCGCCAAAGTTGCCATCCTCAATATATTTTTTGGCGTTATCCCAGGCTCCGCCGCCGGCAGTCATGGAAATTGCCACGAAAATGCCAGTGATAATGGCACCGATCAGCACTCCGCCCAAGGCTACCGGGCCAAGCATGAGGCCAACGATGACAGGTACCGCTACGGGCAGCAAGGAGGGGATTACCATTTCCTTGATGGCCGCCTTCGTTACCATGTCCACTGCTCTCGAATAATCCGGTTTGGCGGTCCCTTCCATGATTCCCGGAATCTCCTTGAACTGGCGCCGTACTTCCACCACCACCGATCCGGCAGCGCGGCCGACGGCTTCCATTGCCATGGCGCCGAACAGGTAAGGAACCATGCCGCCCAGAAACAAGCCAATGATTACCATGTGATCGGACAAATCAAAGGTCACAAATTTGCCGCCGCTGGAAAGCGCATGGGTGTAATCGGCAAACAGCACCAGCGCGGCCAGGCCGGCAGAGCCGATGGCGTAGCCTTTGGTTACCGCCTTGGTCGTATTTCCAACAGCGTCAAGAGGATCTGTGATATCCCGTATCTCCTTCGGCAAACCAGCCATTTCCGCGATACCACCCGCATTGTCGGTAATTGGGCCGTAAGCGTCGAGCGCTACGATGATTCCGGCCATCGAAAGCATGGAAGTCGCGGCAATGGCGATGGCATACAAGCCCCCCAGTTCGAAAGCGCACCAGATGGAGAGACAAACGACAAGTACAGGAGCGGCGGTAGACTTCATGGAAACACCCAGGCCGGCAATGACATTGGTGCCATGACCGGTGCTGGACGCCTGCGCGATATGCCGTACCGGCGCATATTCGGTGGAGGTATAGTATTCGGTAATCCACACCATGGCAGCGGTCAATACCAGGCCCACCAGTCCGGCGAGATACAGATTCATTGACGAAACCAGCTTGCCGTCAATCATCACGCCCTCGCCCAGCATCGCGGTAGTAATAGGATAGTAGGCGACTGCTGCCAACACACCGGCAACCGCGAGTCCGCGGTATAGCGCGTTCATGATCTTGCCGCCCTCGCGTGCCTTGACGAAGTAGCAACCAATGATGGAGGCAATGATGGAGAATCCTCCCAATACCAGCGGATAGAGCACGGCATTCGGACCAGCGTCGGCGATGAGCAGTCCGCCAAGCAGCATGGTGGCGATAATCGTCACGGCGTAAGTTTCAAACAGGTCAGCAGCCATTCCTGCGCAGTCTCCGACGTTGTCGCCAACATTGTCGGCGATGACCGCCGGGTTGCGTGGGTCATCCTCAGGAATGCCAGCCTCGACCTTGCCCACGAGATCGGCGCCGACATCAGCCCCCTTGGTAAAAATGCCGCCCCCAAGGCGAGCAAAAATGGATATCAGAGAGCTGCCAAATGCCACCCCCACCAGCGCATGGGTAGCTTCCGATGACGTGGCCCCCAACCCGGAGGTAAGAAACGCATAGTAGCCAGCGACACCTAGCAGGCCCAGGCCCACCACCAGCATGCCAGTGATCGCACCACCCTTGAACGCGACATCCAGTGCGGCGTTAAGGCCCTTCCTGGCGGCTTCTGCGGTACGTACGTTGGCACGCACCGACACATTCATACCGATATAGCCGGTCAAACCAGACAGAAATGCACCGAGCGCGAAACCGACTGCAGTTTGCCACCCTAAAGCCATGAAAATGGCTACCAGCAGAATGACCCCGACGATGCTGATGGTGGTGTATTGGCGATTCAAGTAAGCGGAAGCGCCCTGCTGAATCGCGGTGGCGATATCGCGCATGCGTTCATTGCCGGTTGGTAAAGCCAAAATCCATTTAATCGAAAACGCTCCGTACAGGAGCGCTGCCATCGCGCAACCGATTGCGATGATTAGACCATTACCCATTAAAATCTCCAGTTAAGATCAGGCCGTTCAAGAAGTGCATGCGGAATTTCGGCCCCGTAATTCCGCGGTAGGCGGATGTTACAAGTTAAAACACGGAACACAGCGACTGTGCATGTGTATATTTACTTCAGCCTGAAGGGATTCAGATCGTGAATTCACTCAGTTTTTTCACGACTGCCACATTCTTCAGTCGTACATAGCTGGGTAAACCATCCTTGTAGGGAGGGTAATCTTCACCCTTGATGAGCGGTGCAAGGTACTCCCGGCATTTGTCGGTAATGCCGAATCCGTCCTTGCTGATATAATTTTTGGGCATCATTTTTTCAACGTTGGCCACTTTACTGAGCTGAGCCATACCGACTTTCCATCGGTAAGGTTTGCTGGAGAGACGCTCTATCGTGGGCATTACCGAGTTATGCCCTTTGATGGCGAATTCCACCGCGGCCTTGCCCATTGCGTAGGCTTGTTCCACATCCGTTTTCGACGCGATATGACGGGCGGCGCGTTGCAGGTAGTCTGCGACCCCCCAATGATATTTGAGTCCCAGGCCTTCTTTCACGATGTTGGCGACCACGGGCGCTACGCCACCCAGCTGGGCATGACCGAAAGCATCGCGCACTCCCTGGTCGGAAAGAAATTTGCCGTCCTCTCCTTTTACGCCTTCGGAAACGACGACCGAGCAGTAGCCGGATTTCTTGACATGACTGTCTACCTTGGCGAGAAATTTTGATCTATCGAATGGGATCTCCGGGAACAGGATAACAATCGGAATTTCGCCGTCCTTGCTGGATGCCAGGCCGCCCGCCGCCGCGATCCATCCAGCATGGCGCCCCATCACTTCCAGTACAAATACCTTGGTCGATGTTTTTGACATGCTGGCTACATCAAAGCTCGCTTCAAGCGTGGAAACGGCGATATATTTCGCTACCGAGCCAAAGCCAGGACAACAATCCGTGATGGGAAGATCATTGTCGACTGTTTTCGGAACGTGAATGGCCTGGATGGGATAGCCCAGCGTGCCGGCCAGTTGCGAGACCTTGAGACAGGTATCGGCCGAATCCCCGCCCCCGTTATAAAAGAAATAACCTATGTTATGCGCCTTGAATACTTCAATCAGACGTTCGTATTCGCGCCGGTTCTGTTCCAGGCTTTTCAATTTGTAGCGGCAGGAGCCAAATGCGCCTGACGGAGTATGGCGCAGGGCCTTGATTGCCGCGATGGAATCTTTGCCGGTATCGATCAGATCTTCGGTTAGGGCACCAATGATGCCGTTACGACCCGCATAAACCTTGCCTATTTTCCCCTTCTGCTGACGGGCGGTTTCGATAATGCCGGCGGCGGATGCGTTGATGACGGCGGTGACCCCCCCGGACTGAGCATAAAAAGCATTTTTTGCTGCCATGTTTCTCTCCCTGATTATTTAAATCCTTGAGACTCTACGGAACGTACACAAGCGCTCTCTTCCGTGGCGCTTAAGTCCCGGCAGCGCCATGGTGCGATTGGCAGGACGACAGCCTCCTATGCGGTATTGCTCCGTTCGCGAATTAAAAAGCCGGGTACGACAAAAGTCCGGCAGGAACCTTGACTGAAGTTATTTCAGTGATGCGAAAATGGTGTCACGGATACTTTCAACGGATCCAACCCCAGTTATTTTCACATATCTGGGGGCACCCTTTTCGCCATTAGCTGACCATTTCGAGTAGTATTCTACCAATGGTTCAGTCTGGGCGTGATAGATTTCGAGCCGTTTCCTTACGGTTTCCTCCTTGTCATCGTCACGCTGGATCAGCGGCTCACCGGTTAAATCATCCTCGTTTTCCGTTTTGGGCGGATTAAATATCACATGATAAATGCGACCCGAGGCCGGATGCATGCGGCGACCCGATAAACGTCTGATGATTTCTTCGTCAGACACGTAAATTTCAATGACGTAATCGATTGGCACGCGCGCGGCTTTCATTGAATCCGCTTGCGGAATAGTGCGAGGAAAACCGTCAAACAGAAAGCCCCTGGTGCAATCCGGCTGCGCAATGCGCTCTTTGACCAGGTTGATCATGATGTCATCGGAAACGAGTCCACCCGCGTCCATGATTTCCTTGGCCATCGTACCCAATTTGGTACCAGCCTTAACCGCCGCGCGCAACATATCGCCAGTGGAAATCTGTGGGATGCCAAAACGTTGCTTGATGTAGTTTGCCTGCGTACCTTTTCCTGCGCCAGGGCCGCCTAGTAAAATAATTATGATTATTTCCCCCTTCCCATAAAAAAAACTCCGCTGGTACGGCAGAGAGTGAGACGCATTTATTTATTGGTTCGGCGATTATATCGCAGCCAAGCGAGATACCTAAATTTTTTACTGAGGCCATCGCCATAACGCATTTGTAATCGGGCCAGGCTCCTGATAATCGCTCCAGTATCTGCATTGCTTCATGCGGGGATGGCGCGGGATAAAGGAAATTTCCTTTTCAGCTACCAGACAATCGTAAGCGACGTCATTTCTCAGCCCAGCTTCCGCAACTGCTCTTTCAGTTTTCTTGCCGTCGCGCTGTAGTTGGCAACCCGCTCTTTTTCCTGGTCCACTACGTTGGCCGGGGCGCGCTCGACGAAGTTGACATTGGCAAGCTTGATTTCCGCCTTGGCAGTTTCGCCTTCGATCCGGGCAATCTCCTTGGTCAAGCGTTCACGCTCGGCGGCTATATCCACTTCGATTTTCAGCATCAATCTGAATTCGCCCACGATCGCTACCGGTGCTTCCGCATGAGGCAAGCCGTCCTGCATGATTTCAACATGCGAAAGCTTGGCCAGCGCCATCAAGTAGGGAGAGAAATCAGCTAGCATTTGCCTGTCGCCGACCGCCAGGAGCGGAATCCTTGATGCCGGTGATAGATTCATTTCGCCGCGCAAGGTGCGGCAGGCGCTGATCATTTCCTTGAGGGCCGCAATATGCCTGATAGCGTCTTCGCTAATACGCGCCGGGTCGGTCCTGGGATATGGCTGGAGCATAATGCTTGCGCCTTGCCTGCCTGCGAGCGGAGCGACTTTCTGCCATAATTCTTCGGTAATGAAAGGAATAATGGGATGGGCCAGCCGCAGCGTAGTCTCCAGTACGCGTGTCAGGGTGCGGCGGGTGGCACGCTGCAGAGCGTCGTCGCCGTTGTTTAACTGGACCTTGGCAAACTCCAGGTACCAGTCACAATACTCATCCCAGACAAACTCATAGATTTCGCGTGCTGCGATATCAAAGCGATAGTCGTGAAAAGCCTGTTCCACCATTCCTTTCGCCTGTTGCAAACGGCTAATTATCCATCTGTCGGCGTCGGAATATTCCAGCAGCTGCTCATTGGCCAGATCCGTGGCCAAGCTTGTATCTTTCCCCTCGCAATTCATCAACACATAGCGGGTAGCATTCCACAGCTTGTTACAAAAATTTCGATAACCTTCGCAGCGCTGCATGTCGAACTTGATGTCGCGGCCATGAGAGGCGAGACTGGCAAAAGTAAACCGCAGCGCATCGGCGCCAAATGCAGGTATCCCCTCCGGAAAATGCTTGCGTGTAATTTTTTCGATGGCTTCGGCTTGTCTGGGATTCATCAGCCCGGTCGTGCGTTTGGAAATCAGATCCGGCAATGTAATGCCGTCGATAAGGTCCAGCGGGTCCAGTACATTGCCCTTGGATTTGCTCATCTTGTGGCCTTCCGCATCGCGGATCAGCCCCGTGACGTAGACTTCCTTGAACGGCACCCTGCCAGTGAAGTGCAACGACATCATGACCATGCGGGCCACCCAGAAGAAGATGATGTCGAAACCGGTGATAAGCACTGAAGTCGGCAGAAAAATCCCGAGTTCCGGCGTTTTTTCTGGCCAGCCGAGCGTGGAAAATGGCCATAGTGCCGAAGAGAACCAAGTGTCAAGAACATCTTCGTCCTGCGTAAGTCTGCGCTCGCCAGCCTGCTGTTGCGCCTCCTCCAGACTATGTGCGACAAAGATGTTGTTGTCCTCGTCATACCACGCGGGAACCCGGTGTCCCCACCACAATTGGCGCGAAATGCACCAGTCCTGGATGTTTTCGAGCCATTGGTTATAAACGTGGCTCCAGTTTTCCGGCGTGAATTTGACATCGCCATTCGCTATGGCTTCCAACCCACGTTTTGCCATCCCCTCCATCGCCACATACCATTGATCAGTAAGCATCGGCTCAATCACCGTATGCGTGCGATCACCACGAGGCACCATCAATTTATGCGGTTTGGTCTCAGCCAATAAGTCCTGCATTTCCAGATCGGCGATAATTTTTGTGCGCGCATCGAAACGATCCAATCCCTGATATTCGACCGGCGCGCAATCGTTGATCTTCCCATCCAGCGTGAAAATGCCGAGTGGAACGAGTTTGTGCCGATGCCCCATCTGGTAGTCATTGAAATCATGCGCGGGAGTAATTTTCACGCAGCCGGTACCAAAATCCGGATCAACATACGAATCGGCGATGATGGGAATGCTTCGTTCGCATAATGGCAGACGGACATGGCGGCCGATCAGGTGCCGGTAACGGGAATCATCCGGATGCACGGCGACTGCCATATCGCCCAGCATGGTTTCGGGACGGGTGGTGGCGACGATCAGTTCCCCTGCTCCCGTCTTACCCACACTTACACTCGCATCTCTTTCGAGCGGATAGCGAATATGCCATAGAAATCCGTCTTCTTCCGTGGACACCACTTCCAGGTCGGAAATAGCCGTTTGCAGTACCGGATCCCAGTTCACCAGCCGCTTGCCGCGGTAGATCAGTCCCTCCTGATAAAGCTGGACGAAAACCTCCGTGACGGCGCGGGATAATCCTTGATCCATGGTAAAGCGTTCACGCGACCAGTCGCAGGAAGCTCCCAGGCGTCGCATCTGTCGTGTAATGGTGGAGCCCGACTCTTCTTTCCACTGCCACACGCGCTTGAGAAATTCCTCGCGCCCCAGATCGCGCCGGCTGATGTCTTGCTGGTCCAACTGGCGCTCCACCACGATCTGGGTGGCAATACCGGCATGATCCGTGCCCGGCTGCCATAATGTGTTGTTCCCATACATGCGATGATAGCGGGTAAGCGCATCCATCAAGGTATGCTGGAAAGCGTGTCCCATATGCAGTGTGCCGGTGACGTTGGGTGGCGGCAACATGATGCAGTAGGCAGGGATCGTAGCAGCCTTTCCAGTGATTGTCTCATTGGGCATGGACTTGAAATAGCCGGCGGATTCCCAGTAAGGATACCAGCGACTTTCGATGATCCGGGGGTCAAAGCTTTTTTCGAGTTCCATGGACATTGCGATGTACGATGCTGGGAGGGGCGATCATTATAAGGGAAGACGCAGGCAGGGTGATCGCTGAGAGAGTCGTTGACGGGTGGATGCCCGAGAACTGAGAAAGATGGTAGATTGGCCCGACCGGAGCGTCAAAGACAGCATCAGAGGCCAAATAGACGGTGTTCCAATGCCTGAACCAATGCGATCCGTGCTTTGGCATCAAGATCGGCCCCCACATCCTTGAGCGCGGAATCCAGAATTTGCTCGAGTAGCGAGGCGATATCAGAATGGGATGACAGCATTGACGGAGTCAAAAACACCGTTTCGGTGAGCGTTGGTATGTTGTCGGCTGCCGTCAATGACGGTTGCTCTGCCACCATACCCGGAGGGGAAATCGAAAAGGAGGCTGGGGTATTGCCCGCTTCAGCCGAAGCTGGAGGCTTGCTCTCGTGTTTGCGCAGAAGT
The DNA here is from genome assembly GCA_050741585.1 of Nitrosospira sp. Taxonomy (GTDB): domain Bacteria; phylum Pseudomonadota; class Gammaproteobacteria; order Burkholderiales; family Nitrosomonadaceae; genus Nitrosospira. The sequence continues at coordinate 1,112 of JBOIFK010000311.1, read as the reverse complement.
GCATCCAGCCGGTTCAGGATTTCATCGTAATCGGCCGACGACGAAATTTCGTTGCTATCTGTCATGAGGATACTTGGAGTTTACGAGGCGATGGATTGAAGGTGGAAATGGACAAATCATGGAGTGCGGTAAATGAGGGTCTCAAGTTAGAATCTATGTTATCCAAGCTTATGATGGCGAATTTCGTACCCGCGATCCCGATAGAAACGGTAACGTTTCCGTGCAGCACGCGTCTCTTCCGGCGCGATGCCGGTGATTTCAATCAGGCGCTGGAAACGGCTGAAGAAAGGTGGATGCTCAATGTCCAGGTTGAGTAGTAAATCATGCGGCAATTTCGCGGCCTGGCAACCGATGATGACTGGGGTCATCCCGACCAGCCTGTCCTCTGCGCGGCAGTGAGGAATAAAATCAGTTGAAGAAAAAGTCCACAGCAATTTATCGAACCGCTCGACCATGTCCGCGTCGGGAGTATAGATCATCAGTTTGAGGTCTTTCCGTACCACCTTGGCGACAAGGCGGCAGGCGGTATGCAACCTATCGCCACCGCCAGAGTAGAAATCGATTTCGGTCATGGCTATATTACAGAGCCTTCCTCTTCGCCCGCCCGATCAGGAACTGAGTCAGTAATGGTACCGGTCGGCCTGTTGCGCCTTTTTCCTTCCCGGATTTCCATGCGGTGCCAGCAATATCCAAGTGGGCCCATCGATATTTCCTGGTAAAACGCGATAGAAAGCAGGCGGCCGTAATGGTACCGGCAGCGCGTCCGCCGATGTTGGCTATATCGGCAAAATTGCTTTTCAACTGTTCCTGGTAATCATCCCACAATGGCAGGCGCCACGCGCGGTCCGCCGCCTGGCTGGAAGCGCGCATCAACTCCTCCGCCAGCTCTTCATCATTGCTAAGCAGGCCCGTCGCCACATGCCCGAGCGCGATGACGCAGGCGCCAGTAAGGGTGGCGATATCGATTACCGCTTCCGGTTCATAGCGTTCGGCATAAGTCAGCGCATCACACAGGATCAGCCGTCCTTCAGCATCGGTATTGAGGATTTCTATGGTTTGCCCCGACATACTGGTCACAACATCGCCGGGTTTGGTGGCATTGCCGCCCGGCA
>JBOIFK010000310.1:0-25007 GCA_050741585.1 Nitrosospira sp. | reverse complement strand
CGCATCAAGATCGGCCAACCGACGATGGTTGATCTCGCCGATAAGCTGCAGGTCCCAAGCCAGGTCGAGGTGGATGAGGAAAGACTTTCCCGCATCGGGTCCTACGTGACAGGACGCATTATTGATTTATACGTCATGCTGGGCGACAGCGTTGAAGCCGGGCAGCCACTGGCACGACTTACCAGCCCGGAATTGACCCAGGCGCAACTGGCCTATTTGCGCGCATTTTCGCGGACGGTACTGACCCAGAAAGCGGCCGAGCGCGCGCATCATTTGCTGGCCTCGGACGTGATTGCCATCGCCGAAGTGGAACGGCGAGAATCGGAGCTGGAGGTCGCACGCGCCGAATTGGGTGCGGCGACGGATCAATTGCGATTACTGGGCGTGGACAGCGCCGTGTTGAAAGAATTGGCGAGGGATGGACATATCCTGCCCTCCGTGACCATCAACGCGACCAGGCCTGGCATCGTTATTGCGCGGAATGTCATCATCGGCCAAGTGGTGCAACCGGCCGACCCGCTGTTTGGAGTGGCCGACCTATCTTCTGTCTGGGTGGTCGGCGATGTGCCGGAGCAGATCGCGCGTAATGTGCAGGTCGGACAACATGTGGAGATCAATGTTCCTGCGCTGGGCGATACCAGCTTCGACGGCCTCATCATCTTCGTGGCCGACACGGTCAATCCCCTGACCCGTACGGTCATGGTGCGCACGATGGTGGAGAACCCGCAGCGCAAGCTCAAGCCCGACATGCTGGCCACGATGCATATTGTCGATAATCCGGAGAGAAGCCTGGCAGTGCCGGAAACGGCGGTGGTACGCGAGGCCAATCAGGATTACGTGTTCCTGTCTCAAGGCGATAACCGGTTCCTGCGTGTTCCCGTCGAACTGGGTCCCGAAGTCAATGATGTGTATCCCGTGCTGAAAGGGGTGACCATCGACCAGAAGATCGTCGTGGACGGCGCCTTTCACCTGGACAACGAGCGCAAGCTCGCCGAGATGGAGTAACCATGCTTGCCGCAATCGTGCGCGCCATGCTCAAGCAGCGCCTGCTGGTGGTGGTGGTGGCGCTCGCCCTGTGCGTCGCGGGCGTGTTTGCCGCGAAGGGTCTCTCGGTGGACGCTTTTCCCGATGTGACGAACATACAGGTGATCGTCGCCACCGTATCAATCGGCCGCAGTCCGGAGGAGATGGAGCGGCTGGTCACGGTCCCGGTGGAACTCGCCATGATCGGCCTGCCGGGGCTGGTTGAGTTGCGCGCCATGAACAAGAGCGGGCTGTCGCTGATTACCCTGGTGTTTACCGACGAGACCGACGTTTACTTTGCGCGCCAGCTGGTGATGGAGCGGCTGATCGAGGTCACCCCCCGGCTGGTGCCGGGCATCAATCCGCAGCTCGGGCCGGTCACTACCGGTCTGGGCGAGGTCTACCAATATTCGCTCGAACATCCGGACGACGGCAAGCGCGCACTCACCGTCGCGGAGCTGACCGAACGGCGCACGATCCAGGATTGGGTGGTGCGCCCGCTGCTGCGTGCAACCCGGGGGGTGGCGGAAGTCAACTCCATCGGGGGCTTTGTCAAGGAGTACCACGTGCTGGTCGACCCGAACCGGCTGCGCCATTATGATTTGACGCTGACGGCGATCGACCGGGCCCTCGCCAGCAACAACGCAAACGCGGGGGGCAACGTCCTGCCGCTGCACGCGGAGCAGTATTTGATCCGCGGCGTCGGCCTGATCCAGACATTGGACGATATCCGCAACATCGTGCTCAAAGAGCGGGATGGCGTGCCGGTATACGTGCGCGACGTGGCCGAGGTGAAGTTCGGCGAAGAGGTGCGCCAGGGAGCCAGCGTCAAGGGCGGCTACACCGAGGCGGTCTCCGGTATCGTCATGATGCTGGCCAACGGGAATGCCAAGGAAATCGTCGGGCGGCTAAAGGAGAAGGTTGCCGATATCAATGAGCGCGGGCTGTTGCCGGGCGGGCTCCAGATCGTGCCTTTCTATGACCGGACCGACCTGGTGGACGCTGCCCTGGGGACGGTTTACACCACCTTGATGGAGTCCATGATCCTGGTGATCGTGGTTTTGTTTGTTTTTCTCGGTAACCTGCGCACCAGCCTGGTTGTGGTGTCGACGCTGGTCATTACGCCACTGGTCACGTTCATGATAATGAACCAGCAGGGTATCGCAGCCAACCTGATGTCCCTGGGGGGATTGACAATCGCGCTCGGCATGATGGTGGATCCGACCGTGGTGGTGGTGGAAAATGTCTTTCAGCGCCTGGGGGAGGCCCGCGGCACCGGCGAATCCAAGCTCGAGACGATTGTCAAGGCAACAGCCGAGGTGGGGACGCCGGTGATTTTCGGCGTTATTGTCACCGTCCTGGTATTCCTGCCGCTGATGACCCTGCAGGGCATGGAAGGCAAGACGTTCAGCCCGCTTGCCGTCACCATCGCCATCTCGCTGATGGTGGCGCTGTTTGTTTCGGTGATGCTGTCGCCGGTGCTAAGCGATTACATCCTGAAAGGCGGAAGCGAGCAGGATACCAAGATCGTCGCCACGCTCAAATCCATGTACCTGGGCGTGCTCAACCGGGCGCTGGCGAGCCGGAAGGTCACGATCATGATCGCGCTGAGTTCTCTTGTGCTGGCATTCGCCTTGTTTCCGTTGCTCGGCAAGTCCTTCATTCCGATCATGAAGGAAGGCGCGGTGACACCCGTGATTATCCGTGTTCCCTCGATTTCGCTGCCCAAAGCGATCGAGATCGAAATGGAGGCGACAAAACTGATCGCGGCGGTGCCGGGGGTGGCAAGCGTGGTGTCCAAGCTCGGACGTGGCGCAGAACCTGCCGACCCGGCGTCGCAGAACGAGTCCGACCCCATTGCGTCGCTTGACCTGGAAGGCTCCGGCCGCACCCAGCAGGCGATCGAGGACGATATCCGCAAGGCGCTGACGGTGCTGCCCGGCGTGAATATTGCGCTGTCGCAGCCCATCGCGCAGCGGGTGGACGAAATGGTGACCGGCGTTCGCTCGCAGATGGCAGTCAAGATCTTCGGCGACGACCTGGAAGAATTGCGCAAGTTGTCGGAGCAGGTGGCGCGCATCATCAAGTCGACGCGCGGCGCGCGGGACATCCGCCTTGAACGTCTCTCGGGCCAGCAGGAACTGACAATCGACATCGACCGCCGCGCCATTGCCCGTCACGGCCTCAACGTCGCCGATGTGAATGAGCTGATCGCCACGGCCATCGGCGGCAAGGCGGTCACCATGGTTTTCGAGGGCGAGCGGCGTTTTGTGCTTCTCTTGCGCTACCCTGAGCATTTCCGCGACGATGTCGAAGCCATCCGCGATCTCCTGCTGCGTCCCCCGGGCGGGGCGGGCCCAGAGGGAATGTTGGCGCGCGGCGGGGTTCTGGTGCCGCTGAGCGCGGTGGCGGATATCAGGGTGGTCGACGGTCCGGCGATCATTTCGCGCGAATACGCCAAACGCCGGGTGGTGATCGGCGTCAACGTGCATGACCGCGACATTGCCGGTTTCGTGGCCGAACTGCAGGAGCGCACCGCGAGAGAAGTCAAGCTGCCTACCGGTTATTACTTCGTGTGGGGCGGACAGTTCGAGAACATGGAGCGCGCCATGGCGACGCTCTCCGTGATCGTGCCGATTACCCTGGCTGCGATCTTCTTCCTGTTGTTCATGTTGTTTAATTCGGTCAAGCTTGCCACGCTCATCTTTCTGGCGTTGCCGTTCGCTTCCGTCGGGGGTGTTGTCGGCTTGTTTGTCACCGGCGAATACTTGTCGGTACCGGCCTCGGTGGGTTTCATAGCGGTATGGGGCATATCGATCTTGAACGGCGTGGTGTTGATCTCCTTTATCCGGCAGTTGCGGGAGGAGGGTGCAAGTGTGACGGAGGCGGTCAAAAAGGGCTGCGAGCAGCGTTTCCGTCCCGTGTTGATGACCGCCGCCACCACATTGCTGGGGCTAGCGCCGTTCCTGGCCGCCACCGGTCTTGGCTCCGAGGTGCAGAAGCCGCTGGCCATCGTGGTGATCTTCGGCCTGACCACCGCATCGATGATGACCATGATATTAATGCCCCTGATCTATCCCTGGTTCGACGACCAGCCCGCCAAAACTGGCGAGCCTGGCGAAAGCGTTACCAAGGCGGCCGATCCTCGCCCGAATTTAATCGCCAGGATACGCGCGAAGTTCAGGAGGAATTCTTCATCCCCCGGTGAATGACCTGTTCAAGGACGATTCTCCGTACCCACGATTTTGCCCGATTATGCAATAACGATAAATCCAGGTGTTTCAGCGAGAATCCGTATCGATGCCTCCCGCGAACAGCGCGGTCGATGTTCTCGCCGACACGGTACGCATGCGCAATAGAGGACAGTCGGGGATGATCGCCGTTGCCTCGCCATGCGTAATCCCGTGTAATAATATAGTCGGAAATTCATAGGAAGAATCGTGTCCTTATCTCCTTCGACCGCAAAAGATAAAGCCAGAATCCTGGCCGAGGCGCTGCCGTATATCCAGCGTTTCCATGGTAAAACCATTGTCATTAAATATGGCGGCAATGCCATGATCGAGGAAGCCCTCAAGCAGGGTTTTGCCCGCGACGTGGTATTACTGAAGCTGGTGGGAATGAACCCCGTGATTGTCCATGGCGGGGGACCTCAGATCAACGATATGCTGAAACGGGTTGGCAAGGTGGGCGAATTCATCCAGGGGATGCGGGTGACTGACGCCGAAACGATGGACGTGGTGGAAATGGTGCTGGGAGGACTGGTCAACAAGGATATCGTCAATCTCATCAACCGTCATGGCGGCCTGGCGGTGGGCCTGACGGGCAAGGATGGTGGTTTTATCCGCGCCAGAAAGATGCTCATGCAGGACAGGGAGAAGATCGGTGAATGGATCGATATCGGCCAGGTTGGGGAAATCGAAAGCATTAGTCCCGCTCTGATCGAGTTGCTGGAAACACGTGATTTTATTCCGGTGATCGCCCCGATCGGCGTGGGCAAAAATGGCGAATCCTATAATATCAATGCCGATCTGGTGGCTGGCAGGCTCGCCAGCGTTCTGAGCGCCGAGAAATTGATACTGCTCACGAATACGCCTGGTGTGCTGGACAAGGACGGCAATTTATTGACCGGGCTGACGGCGGAGAGAGTGGATGCGTTGTTTGCCGACGGGACCATCTCAGGCGGCATGATGCCAAAAATCGGCTCGGCGCTGGATGCGGTGAAAAGCGGAGTCAAGTCCTGCCACATCATTGACGGACGCGTGGAGCATGGATTGCTGCTGGAAGTGCTGACTGACAAGGGCGTGGGAACGCTGCTCAGGGCGGGTTAATGTCACCATTGCGACCCGGGCATCAGGATAGGCTCGACTTGAAACTTCGCATATGGTGCAATGCGCTTCGCTTATTGCACCCTGCTTTCTTACTTTAAGCGGCTGGCCGGCAACTCGATAGAGCGAGAAATAACCACCAATTTACAATAATCTCAGATTATCTGGGTTAATCTCACCTTTGCCACTTTCACTAATGACGGGACAAGGTAAAACATAGGATGTAGGGTGCAATAAGCGAAGCGCATTGCACCGTATACTGACTTAAAGTGTTATCGAAGAGAGAAGTCCATGCCTGCCAAATCCGGTGAAAGAAAAGAGCAGATCCTGCAGGTTCTGGCCGGGATGCTGGAAGAGCCCCGCGCGGGTAAAATCACCACCGCGGCATTGGCAGCCAAAATTGATGTTTCCGAGGCAGCGCTATACCGGCATTTTGCCAGCAAGGCCCAGATGTTCGAGGGCCTGATCGAGTTTATTGAGGCCACCCTGTTCAGCCTTATCAATCGGCTGACAGAGGAAGAGAAAAGCGCTATCCGGCAAATTGAGGGGATAGTATCGCTATTGCTTGGTTTCGCGCAGAAGAATCCCGGGATGACGCGTGTGCTGATCGGGGACGCGCTGATCAACGAGAACGACCGCTTGCAAATACGCATCAACCAGTTGCACGATCGGCTTGAGGCGACATTGAAACAAGCGCTGCGCTTCGCTGTCAGCGAGGGGAAGATCGCGGCCAATCTGGATATCACTGCTCAGGCGAATCTGCTGATGTGTTATGTGGTGGGACGCTGGCACCAGTTTGCCAAAAGCGGCTTCAAGCGCAATCCGATGGAATATTGGGACGCGCAACGCAAGGAGCTACTGTCAAATATCATGGATGCATCGTAAATCTGACGGTAGCGTCCCCCATCCACAGAGGCGGCTGAAAAAACTTCCATTCAAACAGCTGGCTCGTGATGCCCAGGAATGTGGATTCCGCAGATCCTGCAAGAGGGATCCTTGTTCAGTTTAATGGAGCGCCACTCCATCGACAAACCATCAAGCAGCAGCAAACGGGTATTCAGGGTTTCTCCGATATCGAGCAGGATTTTTAATGTTTCGGCTGCCTGTACACAACCGATAATGCCCACCAGGGGCGCAAATACTCCCATTACTGCGCAACGCATATCCTGAGCGTCACCGTCCTCAGGAAACAGGCAGTGGTAGCAAGGACTATGCGTGTGACGCAGATCAAACACGGCGACCTGCCCATCAAAACGCACAACCGCGCCCGATACAAGGGGCTTTTTGCGGATTGTACAGGCTCGGTTGATGGCGTGCCGGGTAGGAAAGTTGTCGCTCGCATCGACCACCACATCGGCGTCCGCCGCCAGTTGCAGTAGCCTGCGCTCGTCCACGCGCTCGTTCAGCGCGATAACGTCGACTTCCGGATTGATACCCGCAAGTGTTTTTTTGGCGGAATCTGTCTTGGGTGTGCCGATGCGAACCGTGCTGTGAGCAATTTGCCGCTGAAGATTGGTCAGGTCAACCTTGTCATCATCGCAGATAGTCAGTTTGCCGATCCCGCTCGCAGCAAGGTATAGCGCAACAGGCGAACCCAATCCGCCCGCCCCGACCACAAGCACGTGTGACCGGATTAAAATTTCCTGCCCTTGTATGCCAATTTGTGGCAACAGAATGTGGCGACTGTAGCGCAGTAGTTGACCGTCGTTCATTGCTCGCAGTGGCGCGGTTGTTAAGAAGCCTGTGGGCAGGGCACGACGGTGGCTTTTAGGACGGTATGCGCAATAATCAATGGCAATTTTGTATTGATGGAGGATGGAATTCTCATACGGCGCAATGCGCTTCGCTTATTGGCGCCCTACATTTTACCTTGGTAGCATCGGAAGCCCGTTCCACCAGCGAGAAAGGTGAGATTGACGCAAATCGGTAGTCATGTTTCGTTCGATCGAAGCGTCCGCAAGCCGTGCTTGCAGTAAGAAAAGCAGGGCGCAATAAGTGAAGCGCATTGCGCCGTATGCGGCTATACCGGAATCAGTTAACGCCCTTGGCAGAACTCTCCTTCGGCGCTGGCGGCGGAGGACCATCTTTAAAATAACTCATTGCCTGGATCAGCAATAAATCCTCGGCGGAGCCAAATTCAGGTGGTATGTCACGCTTCTTGCCTGCGTCGTTGCCATTTGCCGGCTTTCCGTTCTCCGGTTTGCCATTCTCCGGTTTGATCGTTTTGGCGGGGGACTTCGGTGCCGCTTTTGCCGCCTCGGCGTCAGGCTTGACCTCCGTTTTTCCAACTTTTTCATCTTTTCCATTGGACAGGTGGCGATCCAGATCCGCTTCACGCAGGCGTTCGGTTTCCTCTTTCGCCGCCGCATCCAGGATATCCGGCGTGATTCCCGTGGCCTGTATGGATTGTCCGTGAGGCGTGTAGTAACGCGCGGTAGTCAGCTTGATAGCGGTGTTGTTGCCTAGCGGGAGGATGGTTTGTACCGATCCCTTGCCGAATGTCTGGGTGCCCATGACGATGGAACGCTTATGATCCTGCAAAGCTCCCGCCACGATTTCCGAAGCGGAAGCCGAGCCGCCATTGACGAGAGTGATCATCGGCACGGTCTTGATTGCGGCTGGCAATCGTTTCAGGTAATCGTTTTTTGTATCACGCAGGTAGAATTCGGGACTGGCTTTCAGCTTCATTTTGGCGTCCTCGGTGCGGCCGTCGGTATAAACCACCAGGGAATTGGCCGGCAGAAAGGCGGCGGAAACCGCAACCGCACCATTCAGCAGCCCTCCGGGATCGTTACGCAAATCCAGCACCAGCCCTTTCATGGGTACGGGACTTTCCTTGAACAATTTGTCGATGGCCTGGACGAGATTTTCTCCCGTTTGTTCCTGAAACTGGGTGATGCGTATGTAAGCATACCCCGGCTCGATCATCTTCGCCTTGACGCTCTGGATCTTGATGATGGCGCGTACCAGGGTAAACACCAACGGCTTGGTCTCGCCTTTGCGCAACACGGTGAGGGTAATGGAGGTGTTGGGTTTGCCGCGCATGCGCTTGATTGCATCGGTGAGCGACAGGCCTTTCACCGCCGTCTCGTCCAGTTTGATGATCAGGTCGCCGGGCTTGATCCCGGCACGAAACGCGGGCGTATCCTCGATTGGCGAGATGACTTTGACAAAACCCTCTTCCATGCTGACTTCGATACCCAATCCGCCAAATTCACCCTGCGTGCCGATTTGCAGTTCCTTGAAGGCGTCGGTATCCAGGTACGAAGAATGAGGGTCGAGACCGATCAGCATCCCGTTGATGGCTTCCGTGATCAATTTCTTGTCTTCCACCGGCTCGACGTAATCGCTTTTGATGCGGCCGAATACTTCGGTGAATGCGCGTAATTCCTCGATTGGAAGCGGACGCAGGACTTCCTGGGTGTCCTTGTTGGCGATAGCAGAAAAATTGAGGCTGAGCATTACGCCGGCGATTGCACCGAAAATAACCAGGCCAAATTGCCGCATCTTGTTACCCATTAAGCTTTTCTCCACATTGGTAATTGCTCATTTTATTCTGACCCAGTTCAAGGGGTCAAACGGTTTGCCTTGATGGCGCAGTTCAAAGTATAAACCGGAATCAGGGTTGCCGCCGCTGTTTCCCACCGTCGCGATCGTATCGCCACCGCGAACGGCGTCTCCTGCCTGTTTATGGTTGGTTTCATTGTTGCCGTAGAGACTCATGTAACTACCGCCATGGTCCACGATAATGAGGTTGCCGAATCCTCTCAGCCAGTCGGCAAAAACGACGCGCCCGCCCGCAATGGCTTTCACTTCTTCACCGGTCATCGAACGGATAAACAGCCCCTTCCAGGTAATACCCCCATCAGCACGTGGACTGCCAAAACGGTTGGCAAGTTCCCCGCGCACGGGCAAACTTAAGCGGCCTTTCAACGCCGCGAACGGATTGCCATCCGTCGATGCGTCGGGCAGTCTGTTGTTGCTCAGGGACCCGGGACGTTTCTTGCGTGCGAGCTCTTTGGCGATTTTTTCCACCAGGCGCGTCAGCCGCTCTTCATCGCGCTTGAGTTTGTCGATCTCACGGCGCTGCTGGTCAGCTCGCAGCGAAATACGTTCAAGCATTTTTTTCTGCCCCGCTTTTTCCTGCTCCAGAAATTTCTTTTGCTCGGCTTGCTTAACCTGGATCGCAGCGATTTCCGAGCTTTTCTCCCGGCTTTCGCGGGTGAGCTCATCGAGCCGTTCAAGATTGGCGCGCAGGCTATTGATATTCTCCGCACGTGCCTGCGAGAGATAACCGTAATAATGGAGATCACGTGCAAGCTGATTCGGATCCTGCTGGTTGAGCAGGAGAGTCAGGTATTCCTTTCGCCCGCCTCCATTGATATATTGCTGGTAGAGCAGCTTGCTTAGCTGAGACTGTTGCGCTTCAATGTGTTTTTTGACCTGTCCGGATTGGCTCCGTAATTGGTTGAGCCGGTCATTGGCCTCACCTTGCGCGTGTGTCAGTGCGGCCAATTTCCGGTTGGCGTCATTGACGGCCCGCTCCGACTCGCGCAGCGCGTCCGCTACTTCCGATTTCGATTCTTCCGTGCCTGCCAGTTCCTGCTGCAAGGATTCAATCCGACTGCGTAGCTGCTTCAAGTCCTCCCTGTCAATTTTGGGAGCGGCATGAAGCGGGTGTGAGAGAATCAGTACACAAACCGGGATAAGCTTGCGGATACTATTCAACCAGGGATGAATGCCGATCAAAACTGAGTTTTTCCAACGTGTTTTACCGAAGGGAATCATACGCCGCATATGAAACGGGCGGCGAGCTACAAGTGAGGTACGATCTTCCCCTGATTGGCGACTACCCGCATGGCTTGCTCGATTTTTTCCTGGTCACCGAGATAATAATTCCGGATCGGTTTCAGGTTATCATCAAGTTCGTACACAAGCGGAACGCCGGTAGGAATATTAAGCTCCAGGACGTCCTGGTCGGAAAGATTGTCGAGATATTTGACAAGCGCCCGCAGCGAATTGCCATGGGCGGTAATGAGGACACGTTGCCCGGATCGCACCTGCGGAGCAATGGTCTCATCCCAGTAGGGAAGAAATCGTGCCACGGTATCCTTGAGGCATTCCGTCAGTGGAATATCCTGCTTGGCCAGATTCCGGTAGCGGGGATCGAATCCGGGATAGCGATCGTCTTCGGGCGTCAGTGCGGGTGGCCGGATGTCGTAGCTGCGCCGCCAGATCAGCACCTGCTCTTCGCCATATTCAATTGCCGTCTCTATTTTGCTCAGGCCTTGCAGCGCGCCGTAATGGCGCTCATTCAGCCGCCAGGACAGATTGACGGGGATCCACATCTGGTTCATTTCATCCAGCGTGATCCATAGCGTGCGAATCGCACGCTTCAATACCGAAGTATAGGCAACGTCGAATACAAACCCGTTTTCACGCAATAACCGGCCGGAATTTCTGGCTTCGTCCAGGCCTCTTGGCGATAAATCCACGTCTGTCCAGCCGGTAAAACGGTTTTCCTTGTTCCAGGTGCTTTCTCCATGCCGCAGGAGAATGAGTTTTTTCATGCTGTTCTTTATAAAAGGGATGAGATATTCTGCGAGGCGGTTTGAAATACTGTAGTATTTTAATATATTTTGGCCCCGGCCGCAGCATGCAAGGCTCGGGATCATCGCCGCCATTCAAGATGCTGGCCGCTTCAGAGACAGGATACGGAGAATCCAGGCATCATTGGGATCATCGGGTGGATGGGGAGTTCCGCGCCTGCTACAAAGCCGCCGAAGCGAGGGAATTCCGCTATATTACCGTCTCTGATAAAATCCCTGCCTGAGCAAATCAAGGAGCATGGAAGTGACAGTGACATTTTTACAGAATAATATTACCCTGATCGTGGCTGCCCTGCTGAGCGGCGGCATGCTGATATGGCCGCTGTTTCGCCGCTCCGGCCATGAGGTGGATACGCTGGTGGCGGTTCAACTGATTAATTACAAGGACGCACTGGTCCTTGATGTGCGCGAGGGGAGCGAATACGAGTCGGGTCATGTGCCCAATTCAAAGCATGTTCCCGCTGACAAGCTTGAGGAACGCCTGCATGAACTGGAAAAATTCAAGAGCAAGCCGATTGTACTGATACATCGCAGTGGCGTTAATTCCACCGGTAAAGCTGGCTCGATCCTGCGTAAGCAAGGGTTTGAGCATGTGCATAATCTTGAAGGCGGCATTGATGCATGGCGGCAGGCAAATTTGCCGATAGTGAAGAAATAATGATGAAGGTCATTATGTACTCATCCGGTTTCTGTCCTTATTGCATAAGGGCGGAACGCGTGCTGCATGCCAGGGGCGTGACGGAAATCCAGAAAATTCGTATCGATCTGGATCCTGCCCGGCGTGCCGAGATGATACAAAAAACCGGGCGTCGCACCGTTCCTCAAATCTATATCGGCGATACCCATGTAGGCGGTTATGAAGATCTGGCACGGCTTGACCGCAGCAATGACCTGGTAAAGCTTCTGGCTGTCTGATTGCTGGCTATGCAATTGGAAATACCTGTCCACCCGTGTTCTGGCACGCGTCATGCCTCTCGTTTCGTGAATATTGCAGTGCAGTTTAACCTAGGTAATCCATTAGGACGTGAGATGATGGCGAGGCAGGTTGCGAGACCGTTTTGTCGGTTGGGAGAAGTCCATAGCGGGTCTATGGACGTCGGGCAAGCGGCGAAAATGGCCGCAAGCTGACCGCCGCCACTCGCGTAGGCTCGGAGAGCCGCCTAATGGATTATCTGGGTTTAACAGTAACATCCCATTTTGATTACTCTATATGGAATCCACCATGAGCGACCAGCAGCAGCCGGTTTTCGGCATTGAAAAAATTTATGTCAAGGATCTCTCCCTGGAGATTCCCAACGCCCCCAAAATTTTTCTCGAGCGCGAAGCGCCGGAAGTGAACATACACTTGCATACCAAAGGGGAGCGCATCGACGAGGGCATGTATGAAGTCTTGCTGACCATCACCGTCACCGCGAAAGTCAAGGACAAGACCATGTTCCTGGTGGAGGTGCGGCAGGCAGGCGTTTTTCAGATTCGCAATGTGCCAGAAGCTGAAATGGACCCCGTGCTGGGAATTGCGTGCCCCAATATTCTTTTTCCCTACCTGCGCGAGACTGTTTCAGATATCGTCACCCGTGCCGGATTTCACGCAGTCATTTTAAGCCCGGTGAATTTCGAGGCGCTATACCAACAGGGAAAGCAGCAAGCCGAGACGAATGTCCCGGCAGGACAATTGGAAGAAGAAAAGAAAACGACGCATTGAAAATGCAGTCCATCCACGCCACGGTCCGCAAAATGTTATTACCGCAATGCCGGGTTCCGGCGGTATTGCTGGCCGTGGGCCTGATGTTTCCGGTATATCCGGGATATGCCATTGCAGCATTTGAGTTTTTCTCGATCACCGATAATGCTGTGATCATGTATGACGCGCCCTCGCTCAAAGCTGACAAAATGTATGTCGCGAGCCGTCACTTGCCGGTCGAGGCGATCGTGAAAGTTGAAGGCTGGGTCAAGGTGCGCGATAGCGGGGGGACCCTTGCCTGGGTGGAAGAGAAAGCATTAAGCGAGAAGCGCTATGTAATTGTCACCGTGCCACTGGCCGAGGCCTATCAGGCCGCGAATGCAGAATCAACGCTGTTATTCCGGGCTCAGCAAAACGTTGTCATGGAACAGCTGGAGCCCGCCGTGAATGGCTGGGTCAAGGTGCGCCACCGCGATGGGCAAACCGGTTACGTTAGAACGCAGCAAGTCTGGGGTTCATGAGAATATCTGTTCTCGGCGCAGGTGCATGGGGCACCGCGCTGGCGATCAGCCTCAGCGGAAACTCCAATTCGAGCCATCAGGTGACTTTGTGGGTCCGCAATCCGGAGCATCTTGCCGAGCTTGTTTCACAGCGAATTAACCGGCGTTACTTCCCGGGCTTTCCCTTGCCCGATTCTCTGCTGCTCACTTCCGCCCTTGACACTGCCATTGAGTCTGCAGAACTCGCGATGATCGCTGTGCCGATTGCCGGATTACGCGATACGCTGCGTGGGATTGCCGCTTGCGGAAAAGCCATTCCGGTCGTGTGGGGCTGTAAGGGATTCGAGGCGCAATCCGCCAGGCTGCCTCATCAGGTGGCCCAGGAAGAATACGCCGGCGTAGCGTCCTGCGGTGTATTGTCGGGACCCAGTTTTGCGCAGGAGGTCGCGCAAGGACTCCCCGCCGCCCTGACCCTGGCATCGGATGATGAAAAGTTTTCTCGAAATATTGCGGCGCAATTACATACCGCCCGGTTGCGGGTTTATTCGAGCCAGGATATCGTAGGCGTGGAAACGGGTGGAGCGGTCAAGAACGTAATATCGATTGCCGCCGGCATTTCCGATGGGATGGGCTTTGGCCACAACGCCCGCGCAGCGTTGATTACACGGGGGCTGGCGGAAATGACCCGATTGGGCCTCAAGCTCGGCGGCTGTATGGAAACCTTTATGGGTTTAACGGGTGTGGGCGACCTGATACTCACCTGTACCGGTGACCTGTCACGTAACCGGCGGGTGGGTCTGCTGCTTGCGGCGGGCCATCCCCTGCCCGATATTCTGCGGGAACTGGGGCATACCGCGGAAGGTGTGCCGGCCGCGCGGGAAGTGCTGCGGTTAAGCCAGGAATTAAAAGTCGAGATGCCCATCACGAAGGCGGTATGCAGCGTAATATATGCCGGCGTACCCGCAAGGATGGCGGTGGAGGCGCTGCTTAACCGCGAACCGAAAACAGAGAATTATTAGGGCACCGTGAACTGTAAGTCAGTTCGTCGCGAGGAGGGAAGTCTTTTATATTCCGTTCCTGAATTTCATCTGTCGCCACGCTTCGTAGACGACAACCGCGACTGTGTTGGACAAATTGAGGCTACGGCTTCCAGATACCATAGGCACGCGGATAAGGTGTTGTTCGGGAAAGCTCTCCAATAGTCCGGTTGGCAGTCCGCGGCTCTCCGCACCAAAAAGAAATGCGTCTTTGCTGGCATAGGTGGCCTGGTCGTAGCGTTGTTTTCCCTTGGTGGAAACGGCAAAAAAGCGATGTCCTTGCAGATGCCCAGCGCATTCTGTCCAGTTTTCATGGATCGTCACGCTGGCAAACTCGTGATAATCCAGCCCGGCGCGCAGTAATTGCTTGTCCTGGAGAATAAAACCCAGCGGCTTGATGAGATGGAGCCTGGTTCCGGTGTTGGCGCAAAGCCGTATGATATTTCCGGTATTGGGCGGGATTTCGGGCTGGAATAAAATGACGTCAAGCATAATGCGGATCAATTTGGCTGCATTTTATTTGATCCGCCAATCGCGGGAAGAGCGTGGGGCAGCGTTCGGGCGACCACCCATCCGCTCACGTAAGCAGCGCCGCATTTGCGCAGTACCTTGGCGAGTTCGTTCAGGGTTGCGCCTGTGGTCATCACGTCATCCAATATGGCGATGTGCTTACCCGTCAGGTCCGTTTTGCATGCGAATGCGCCCCGGATATTCTTCTCGCGCTCTTTCCACGGCAGCCCGGTCTGCGAGGGAGTGTCCCTGATACGCTCGCAGACAGCCGGCAATAGCCTGACGCCGGATTCTTTTGATACGTTTCGGGCGATTTCCAGTGCCTGATTGAAACCTCTTTCGCGCAATTTACCGGGGTGCAGCGGCATCGGCACGATAAAATCCGGGAGCGCAATGCCGTCAATCCTTGCCAGCAGCAAATCAGCCAGGACAGGCGCCATTGGAAGATTTGCCTGGTATTTAAGCGAGTGAACAAGAGCGTCCACCGGAAAAGCATAACTCAATGCCGCCACGGTTTGATCAAATGCCGGCGGGTTGGCGAGGCAGGCACCGCAAATGCGGGATTCTTCCGCAGGCAGCGCGCACACGGCGCAGCGATGAAGCGGTAAATGAGGCAGGCTGCCCCGGCAGGGTGTGCAGAAGTCGCCATCGCTCGCGGCACCGCAGAGCAGGCAGTATTTCTTGAATACTACCTGCATAATTTTTAATCTATTGTTCAAGAATGTCTGACGAAAAATTGACAACTATGGCAGAATCCTTGATGATTCGGTCAGGTTTCAAAGATGCGATTGATGGAGATTTGAATCTCCGGGTTATTGTAGCGCAGACCGATTGGTCTCTTCCCCGCTAAAAATGATATAGCGATATAGGACATGCTATGAATCAACTTATTTCCGGCGTGGCTGTCAGCCCCGACACAACCGCCGATCCAGTGCAAAAGCCGTCGGGCCGCGCAGTTGGCAACCTCGCTGACGCCGCTACCGAATCGGTGCGCTGGGACGTTTCCCGGATCGATGCATTGCTGAACCTGCCCTTCAGCGATTTGGTTCATCATGCCCAATGGGTTCACCGTCAACATCACGATGCCAACGCGGTGCAATTATCCACCCTGGTTTCCGTCAAAACCGGGGGCTGCCCCGAGGACTGCGGGTATTGCCCCCAGGCGGCGCGTTATCACACGAATGTCGAGAACCAGGACATGTTGTCGCTCGACGAGGTGGTCGCAACCGCCGCGGCCGCGAAGGCGCAAGGCGCGTCGCGTTTTTGCATGGGTGCGGCCTGGCGCGGACCCAAGCAACGGGACATCGATAAAATGGCGGAACTGGTTGGCGCCGTCAAGGCGCTGGGGCTGGAGACTTGCGCCACCCTGGGGATGTTGAAGCCGGGACAGGCGGAGCAGCTTAAACACGCCGGACTTGATTATTACAACCATAACCTTGATACGGCGCCGGAATTTTACGGAGAAATCATCACCACGCGCAATTACCAGGATCGCCTGGATACGTTGGAAAAAGTCCGTGGTGCCGGCATGCATGTGTGTTGTGGCGGTATCGTGGGCATGGGCGAATCACGCCATGCCCGTGCTGGATTGATCGCGCAGCTGGCGAATCTCGACCCCTATCCTGAATCCGTGCCGATCAACCACCTGGTCCAGGTAGAGGGGACGCCGCTGCATGGCACGGCGGCGCTTGATCCGCTGGAATTCGTGCGCACGATCGCGGCCGCGCGCATTACCATGCCCCGGGCAATGGTCAGGCTGTCGGCGGGCAGGCAGGAAATGTCGGATGCGGTGCAGGCTCTGTGTTTTCTCGCCGGGGCCAATTCGATTTTCTACGGCGACAAATTGCTTACCACGGGCAATCCGGAAACCGAGCGGGACAAGACGTTATTTGACAAACTGGGACTTCGTTCGATGTAGCGCGCCATAACCATCGACTGGTTAACCGGGATGCGCAATGATTTCATCGAACAACTCCGCGAGCGGCTATGCAATCGGGAAAACAAGAAGCTGTACCGCCGCCGCCTGACGCTGGAAAGTCCTCAGCAAACGCATGTGTCGATGGATGGGCGTGAGTATCTCGCGTTTTGCAGCAACGATTATCTCGGCCTTGCCAATCACCCTCAACTGATAGCGGCAGTCTGCCAGGGCGCCAGGCAATATGGAGTGGGGGCAGGGGCCTCGCATCTCATCAGCGGGCATTTTTCAGCACACCATGCGCTGGAAGACGCGCTGACGCGCTTTACGGGATTTCCCCAGGCATTATTGTTTTCTACCGGCTACATGGCCAACGCCGGGGTGGTCACGGCACTGGTGGGCCGCGGGGATATGATATTCGCCGACAGGCTCAATCATGCGTCGCTCAATGACGCTGCGCTGGTCTCGCAGGCAAAGTTCAGCCGGTATCCGCACCTCGATCTGGCTACGCTGGAACGGCAGCTGGCTTTGTCGCAAGCCAAGCGAAAGTTGGTGATGACCGATGCGGTGTTCAGCATGGATGGGGATATTGCGCCGGCTGCCGACCTGCTGGCATTGTGCGAAAAATACGATGCGTGGCTGATGCTCGACGATGCGCACGGGTTTGGCGTACTTGGTTCGCAGGGGCGGGGAACGGCATCTTATTTCAATATCAGTTCGCCGCGCATCGTTTACATGGCAACGCTCGGCAAGGCAGCGGGCGTATTCGGTGCTTTTGTCGCGGCCCAGCCGGAGATGATCGAAACCCTTATTCAGCAGGCGCGCAGCTATATTTATACCACCGCGGCCCCGCCGCTGCTGTCTCACGTCCTGCTGAAAAGCCTGGAGTTGATCGAATGGGAAGAATGGCGGCGCGAGAAGTTGGCGCAACTTGCCGCGCGGCTTATTACGGAAGTGCAATCGCTGCGCTGGAAGCTGCTGCCATCCGTCACCCCTATCCAGCCTTTGATCATCGGAGAGAATGACATCGCTTTGCAGATAAGCGAAGCATTGCGCGAAAGAGGCATCCTGGTTCCGGCAATCCGTCCACCTACGGTCCCGCACGGCTCGGCACGGCTGCGGATATCGTTATCCGCGTCGCATAGCATGGATGACGTTGCCCGGCTGGGTGCGGCACTGAGAGAGCTGGATAGTCTTTGTTAGCGCGATAGCCCATGAATCTGCATACTGAATCCATCGGAGCCGGGCCGGATCTTGTCTTGCTGCATGGCTGGGGTATGCACAGCGGCATCTGGGATGGAGTGCGTGAACAACTGGCCCGTCATTTTCGTCTGTGTTCGGTAGATCTGCCGGGCCATGGATTCAGTCCGGTTTGCGAGCCCGTTACGCTGGAACGCATGGTCGAAGTGGTTGCGGACAGTCTGCCCGCCAGCTGTATTGTTTGCGGATGGTCCCTGGGAGGACAGGTAGCGATTGAACTTGCATTACGCGAACCGGCGCGTGTCCGGAAGCTGGCCCTGGTTTCAACGACGCCCTGCTTTGCCAGGCGTGAAGATTGGCAATGGGGGATGGATGTCACTGCCTTGCAGTTATTCATGGAGAATTTGAAGCAGGATGATAAGGCGACCATGAACCGGTTTCTGACCCTGGCAGCAAGCGGTGGCCAGGGAGATGCCGCTTCAGTGCTGGCACGGTTGCGCAAAAACTTTTTCCAGCGGAATGCGCCGAATGCGGCTGTGTTGCAAGAGGGATTGCAGATCCTGCTGACGAGCGATCTGCGCAAGAGGTTAAGAGGGATGACTCAACACGCAATACTGCTGCAGGGCGAGAACGATGTGATTACCGATCCCGGTGCGGCGAGATGGATGAACCAGCAATTGCAACGTTCAGAACTGATCATGTTCTCCGGTTGCGGTCATGCGCCGTTCCTGTCTTATCCCGATCAATTTGTCGCCGGCATGGTTCGGCTAGTGTAGTAAGTCAGCGATATCGCTACTTAAAAATGACCCGATTGCCGCCATACTGCGTTGCTCGTCGTTGCATATGCATCACTATGCGCCTCCTCGCGCCTTGTCATAAGTGAATTACGACCATACCATCGACAAGCGCCAGGTGCGTAATGCCTTTGAGCGAGCAGCGGCGAGTTATGACCAGACGGCGGTCCTGCAACGCGAGGTATGCGACCGCATGCTGTCGCGCCTCGATTACATTAAACACACGCCGAATATCATTCTCGACGCCGGCAGCGGGACCGGCTATGGGACGCGTAAACTGATCATGCGCTATGCCACCGCCAGGGTGCTGGCGATTGACGTTGCGCCGGCCATGCACGCTCAGGCACGTCCCGCGATTTCGTGGTGGAGGCGGCTCCTGGTGATCCTGGGAAATCAAACCTGGAATCAGACCGGTTATGTGGTTGGCGACATGGAGCAGTTGCCATGCAGGGATTCCTGTGCCGGTCTGGTATGGTCGAATCTGACGCTGCAATGGTGTAATGACATCAAGCAGACATTTGCCGAGGTGCATCGGGTACTTCAAACCGATGGTTTATTCATGTTCAGCACTTTCGGGCCCGATACCTTGAAGGAATTGCGCCAGGCATTCCGCGGCACCGACGATTACAGCCATGTCAATCGCTTTATCGATATGCACGACATCGGCGACATGTTGGTGCATAACGGCTTTGCCACGCCTGTGATGGATATGGAATATATCACGCTGACCTATGACGACGTAATCAGCGTGATGCGGGATCTTAAAGCCATCGGTGCCCACAACGTCACCCGCGGCAGGCGGCGTGGTTTAACTGGAAAAACCGCATGGCAACAAGCGATAAACCACTACGAGATGCTGCGAATAGAAGGAAAATTACCGGCAACCTTCGAAGTGGTTTACGGACATGCCTGGAAACTGCAGCCGCGAACAACGATCCTCACGCCTGAAACAAGGCGAAAAATCGGCCTCACATAAACGGGGCTCATGATGGTGAAAGGTTATTTCATTACCGGGACCGGCACGGGTGTGGGCAAGACCTTGGTCAGTTGCGCCTTGCTGCATGCTTTTGCCGTGCGCGGCAAAACTGTCGTGGGCATGAAGCCCGTGGCGGCAGGCTGCGAAAATGGAAAATGGATGGACGTGGAATGGCTTGTCGCGGCAGGCACCGTCTTCGCCCCGCGTGAGCAGGTGAACCCCTATGCGCTGGTCCCGCCGATTGCGCCGCATATCGCAGCGAAACAGTCGGGCGTCCATATCGACATGGCTACCATTTCCAGGGCTTGTCTCGAATTGCAAAAAATTGCCGATTTAGTGATTGTTGAAGGTACCGGTGGTTTTCTCGTGCCGCTCAGCGAACATCACAATGGCGCCGATATGGCGCGGGCTCTGGGTTTTCCGGTAATACTGGTGGTGGGAATGCAGCTTGGTTGCCTGAACCATGCGCTATTGACTGCTCAGGCGGTGCGGGCAAGCGGATTGCCGCTCGCAGGTTGGGTGGCGAACCGCATTGATCCGCAAATGACCGCATTCGACGAAAATGTGCTTGCATTGGAACAGCGGCTGGATTGCCGATTGCTGGGAGTGCTGCCGTTCGAGGAAAACGCCGATGCCAGGGAATTGTCGGTGCTGCTGGATATTGCGGAGATGGGACCGGATTAGCCTGCAAACATCCATCTCAGACGAGCAACCCTTCCTGCATGGGAGCTTCCAGCAGATAGCCGCCTCCCGGCTGGAATACGAATATCCCTACCGCCAGGCTGAGAATGGTGACAAAGATGCTTGCAAAAAATGCTGTCCAGAACCCTGAAATCTTGAAGCCTGGAACAATCGTCGAAACCAGAAGCATCATCAATGCGTTTATCACCAGCAGAAAAAATCCGAAAGTGATTAGCGTTAACGGAATTGTTAGAATGATAACAATCGGTCTGATGACTGCGTTAGCGAAACCCAGCAATAGCGCCGATATAAACAGGGATTTTTTACTGGAAAATGAAATACCGTGAAAAATGAACCCGGCAAGCCATAACGAAAGCGCAGTGATTCCCCAATGTATCAAGAATTCCATTATCTTAAATCCGGCAATGCGCTGGTTTGACTCCTGCTTCACGGGGACCCTTTCGGTGCATTGGGCGATCCCATTCCAGGCATTGCAGGCGGAGCAATCCTACGCCGCAGGAACCATGCAATCCGCCCGGGAGCGAACTCACCGGGAAGGTGAAGGTCAATTGCTGTAAGAAGTCATTCCGTGCCATGGCGCCGAGCTGGAAAATGAACTAAAAATGAACGGTCAAGTGCCGGATTCAGGATCATGTTATGCAACATGCAACCTTACCTGCATATCGGTAAATTTTACAACGAATATTTTTATCTTCCGCAAATAAGCGGACATCTCCCCAGATATAACGTTCTGGAACGATTGGCACGAATCATGCTTATTATAGGATACAGGGCGAATCCTGTGCTAAAGCCGGTTCCAGCATTTCCCCGTAACTTGAACGCCAAATGCACTTAATTAAATTGATTTGATAAACATGATAGAACAGGTCATTAATGCTTCCAATATTCCTGAGGGCGATATTCAGATCGTGGACGACAAGAAAAATAATTCCGAATTGATCGCGAGCCTGGAAAACAGGCTTAGCGAGTGGAATACGCCCTTACGCGAAACAGAAGAAGAAGAGCTATTCAGCCAGCTGGCAAGCAATCTTCCGCAGGTCTTCTGGATCTGGAATGTCAACGACAAGGTTTTTCATTATGTTAACCCCGCATGGGAGAAGATGACGGGCCGATCCGTTGCCCGCGGCGATAAACTGGAGAAGTTCTTCGAAGCGATTCATCCGGATGACATGCAGCGGGTGATCCATGAAACGGGCGAGTTACCGCATGGCGGCGTGGACCATGATTACCGCGTGCTGCTATCGGATAACACGGTGCGCTGGGTGCATTCCCGTACATTTCCGATCACGGATTCGATGGGGGTATATCGCGTCGTGGGAATCATGGATGACATCACGCATCGCAAGGAAGCCGAGCGAAGATTAATGCAGCTTGCGCATTATGACGCACTCACCAGTCTCCCGAACCGGACGCTATTTTATGAGTCGCTTCGGAAGATCATCAAGCAGGCAGAAACAAATCATCGGATTATTTCGGTTCTATTCCTGGACATTGATAACTTCAAGAGCATTAATGACGCCTTGGGACATGCTCTGGGAGATGAATTGTTGCGCCAGTTCAGCTTGCGCCTGCTCGAATGTTTGCGTATCAGGGACATGATTGCGCGTCTGGGAGGCGATGAGTTCGGGTGCATCCTGATCACCCCTGACGGCTCAGGGGATGCCGGCGTTGTTGCAAGCAAGATCAGAGAGGCATTACGCCGGCCCTTTGAGTTGCAAGGCCATCAAATCAATGTGACGGTAAGTATCGGAATCAGTGTTTATCCCACAGATTCGCTTGACGCCGAGACGCTGGTAAAAAATGGCGACACAGCCATGTATCGGTCGAAAAAGGCGGGCAGGGATACCTATCGTTTCTTTACATCGGAAATGAATGCACGAGCGATCGAAAGGCTGGATCAGGAAAATGCCCTGCGGAACGCGCTCGATCGAAATGAATTCGTTTTGCATTACCAGCCAAAAATGGATCTCTCCACAGGGCGAATCACGGGGGTAGAGGCACTGATACGATGGAACCGCCCTGGACATGGGTTCGTGGTGCCCCTGGAATTCATATCCGTCCTGGAACAAACCGGATTGATCAACCAGGTGGGAGCATGGGTGATTGATAGTGCATGTCGACAGATTGCGGAGTGGAGGGATTCCGGAGTAGGAGAAATCCCCATATCGGTCAATGTATCGGGGAGACAATATTCAAAAAGCACCCTCAAAGGTGATGTCATCCGGGCGACTCAGAAGAATGGCGTCGATCCGGGAATGCTCGAGTTTGAATTACAGACACAAAGGGCGCTGAGAGAAAACAGCATCGACTTTGATTTGCTGGAATTGGAGTTGACCGAAAGTTCCCTGATGACCCATGCAAAAAAGACCACTGGCATTCTCAGAAGGTTGAAAGGGCTGGGGATCCGGATTTCGATCGATGACTTCGGAACCGGCTATTCGAGCCTTGCCTATTTGAAGCGGTTTCCGATCGATGTTCTGAAAATTGATCGTTCGTTTATTATGGATGTCACGACAAATCCCGCAGATGCCGCGATTACCACCGCCATCATTGGCATGGCGCACAGTCTTGATGTTAGAGTGGTTGCCGAAGGCGTGGAAACCATTGAACAGTTCGATTTCCTCCGCGTGCGGGGCTGCGATGAAATCCAGGGGTACTACTTTGCGCCGCCACTGCCCGCAATTGAGATATCCAGATTGTTTCCGGGCGGCATCAAGTCTCTCAAGCCAGTGCAAACTCTTATTCTGTAATCGATGTCAGGGCTTGCCCGGTTGCATTTTAGGCAGAGGTTCCTCATCTTCTGGAAGGCGATTAAATGTGTCGTTTGGTTGGCCTTCCTGTCAGTGCCAACGCCTTTGTCCATATGTGATGGGCTCGTTTACACCGTTCATTCTCGCGATTAACGTAAAATGAGGCGGATGGCTGGGGAAGGGGTGAAGGGATAATGGTAAAATCGCTCGTGGCATCCCATTAATGCAGAATACTTAAGGCTTTCACGCGTGGCGTTCCTATTATTTTTTCTTCCCGTTAATTCATGCGCTTCGCCTGTTTAGGGAGTGGTTCCCAGGGAAATGGTCTTGTCGTCGAGGTAGCGGATACGCGGTTGCTACTGGATTGCGGCTTTACACTCAAAGAAACGATTGCCCGTCTTTCCCGGCTCGGCCTTGATCCCGGCATGATAGACGGAATCGTTGTCACCCACGAGCACCACGATCATATCGGCGGCGTGGCGCGGTTTGCACGTAAGTTCGATGTTCCGGTGTGGTTGACGCACGGTACCATGCGCAGGGCGGAGAAGACGTGTGCGTTATTGCCGATGATCAACATCATAGACAGCTACCAGCGTTTTTCCATCGGTAGTATCGAGTTGGAGCCTTATCCGGTTCCGCACGATGCCGAGGAACCGGCACAATTTGTGTTCGGCGATGGTGTATTCCGGTTGGGCGTATTGACTGATACGGGGTGTTCGACGCCCCATATCGAGGCGGTCCTGGGTCGCTGCCATGCATTGGTGCTGGAATGCAATCATGATGCCCAGATGCTCGCGAACAGCGATTATCCGCAAAGCCTCAAACAACGCGTGGGCGGCCGTTTCGGGCATCTCGAAAATACCGCTTCGGCGAATCTTCTGGCAAGTCTCGATTGCAGCCGCCTGCAGCACGTTATCGCGGCCCATTTGAGCCAGAAGAATAATACTCCACTGCTGGCGCAAACCATGCTGAGTGGTGCTTTGAACTGTGAACTGGACTGGATCGGTGTGGCCAGCCAGAGCAATGGTTTCGGCTGGCGTGAATTGAGTCTTTGATGCAGCTGGGAAAGCCACCAGCCGATAAAAAAGCCACCAGCCGATAAAAAAGCCACCCGTGGAGAGCGGGCGGCTTTTTTATCGAAAATTGCTGGTTAGTACTTAAGAGCTTCCTGCGCGGCTTTTTTCGCGTCGGACGCAGAGCCTTTTATGGTATCCACCCCCGCTTCCGCCTTCTCGCCCACGGCATCTTTGGCATCTCCCGCTTTTTCCTTGGTTGCATCGACGGTATCCGCTATCTTATCTTTGGCGGCATCAACCGTGGCATCTATCTTGTCCTTGGCCGTATCAACCGTCGCATCTATGTCGCTTTTGGCGGCATCGACGGTGGACGACGTGCTGGCGCTGGTGGAAGTATCCGCAGAAGCGTCTGTGCCGGCAGCTGGCGCGCCTTCCTCGGTCGGTGCGGGTTTCCCGGTAATTTTTTCAAAATTCTTCTTTTCCTGTTCGGGAAGCGCTTGATTCGGCTTGCCGCATGCGGTCATGGTGAATGCCGCCAAGAGAGCAGCCAGGAGGGTGAGTCTCATTATTGAGTACCTTTAAAATAGTTAGTGACGGGAAGGTAGTATATATCTAACCCTCGCATTCTTCAAGCCGGGAACTTGATGACAAATGGGAACTTGCCGGTGGAGTTGCCGAAGGAAAAGTGATGAGAGGAGGGCTTTTTCGTCAAACCACGCGGGCAAATAGCAAGCAAAAGCCGTCCCTAAGGACGGCTTTTGCTTGCTTGCTCCGCTCTTTCTTAATGACCAGCGGGGATAGCGCTTTGACCTTCCTTGATGGGGTTGCCGTTGCCGTCAAGTGCATGCCCGGGGAGAACGGCTTGGCCGGAATACTCATCCTCATCGTCCGGAGCAGCAGCGCTTTTGTCGGCCGGGGCCGCGCCGGCAGAGGCCCTCTCTTCATCCATCGTGGTCCCTTCTTCAGTTC
>JBOIFK010000309.1:0-2480 GCA_050741585.1 Nitrosospira sp. | reverse complement strand
TGTCACAGCCCGAACCGGCGGCGCTTGCCTCCGGCACCGCGGTGGAAATGCATGACCTCTACTTCAATACGCCCGCGCGGCGTAAGTTTCTGAAGACCGACGCCACCGAGTTTGCTCATTGCGAGGAAATATTCAAGCGCATTGCGTTATCGCGCGCGGATATCGGCTTCACCCTGCAACATAACGGAACGGTGCGCAGGCACCTGCGTTCGGCGGATGCCGGGCTTCGCATCACGGCCATACTGGGCGACGAATTCAGCCAAACCTCGGTGTTTGTCGACGAGCAAGCCGCTGGTTTGCGGCTATGGGGGGCGGCGGCGTCGCCCCTTTACTCGCGATCTTCCCGCGATGCGCAGTATTTTTTTGTCAATGGCCGCTTCGTGCGTGACAAGCTCATTGCTCATGCGCTGCGTGAGGCGTATCGCGATGTACTCCATCTGGATCGGCACCCTGCTTTTGCGTTGTTCCTGGAGATGAACGCCGACGAAGTGGATGTGAATGTGCATCCCACCAAAATCGAAGTGAAATTCCGCGATTCGCGTGCCCTGCATCAATTCATTTTTCATACGGTCCACAAGGCCCTGGCATCGCCGCGAGTGGGGTCCGCAGCCTCCGTATCCACCGTCAGGGATCAGGAGGCGGTCACTCCGTTTTCCGTCTATTCGCGGCAAAAAGTCATGCCGCTGATGCCACTTGCGCCGACTGCAGGAGCAGCGCAATCGCAGGCCTTTTATCAAACCTTGTTTGGCACGGACCCAAAACCGCAGGGAGGATCGATAGCAACAGCATTCGCTGAGGAGAAGCAGGAAACGCCCCCATTGGGATTTGCCCTGGGGCAACTCCTCGGTATTTATATCCTTTCGCAAAATGATCGGGGCTTGCTGATCGTGGACATGCACGCGGCGCACGAACGGATAGTCTATGAGAAACTTAAGGCAGCGCTGGACAATCATCGTCTCTCGATGCAGCCGTTGCTGATTCCCGCGACATTCCAGGCGGATAGCCTGGATATCGCCACGGTTGACGAAAATAGCGCCGTTTTGCGCGAGCTTGGGTTTGAAATCTCGGTGTTCTCGCCAACCATGCTCGTGGTGCGGGCGGTGCCGGCCGCGCTCAAGGATGCCGATGTGGTACAACTGGCACATGATGTATTGGGTGAAATCCGCGAGTTTGGTGCGACTCAGGCATTGACCGGCAGGCGCAACGAACTTCTCTCAACTATGGCCTGCCATGGCGCGGTTCGAGCCAACCGCATGCTGACTATTCCTGAAATGAATGCGCTGCTGCGTGAAATGGAAGCCACGGAACGCTCCAGCCAGTGCAATCACGGCAGGCCGACGTGGTTTGAAATCAGTCTTGCCGATCTGGACAAAATGTTCATGCGCGGCAAATAAGCCCGAGGCGGAGCCTGGATCAACCGAATATCATGTGTCCGACACCTTTGAATGTGAATGGCTCCCGTCGGATGCCGATGCATTGCCGCAGGACCTGGCGGACCTTATGGAGCAATCCCGCATGCTGACGATACGGCGATGAGAACCGGGCTGCTGGGCGGTCTTTCGCCCAGGACTTTTCTCCGCGAATATTGGCAGAAAGAACCCTTGCTGGTGCGTGGCGCCCTGCCCGGCTTCCAGGGATTGCTCACTTACAACGATCTTATCGATCTCGCCTGCCGGGATGATGCGCAATCGCGCCTGATTACGCAGAAAAATGGTCAATGGCAGCTCAGGCATGGCCCGTTCATACGTGATCTTTTTTCTCGCCTGCCAAAAAAGAGATGGACACTGCTGGTCCAGGACGTCAATCACTTCCTGCCTGCAGCGCGTGATCTGCTGCTTGAATTCAATTTTATCCCCCACTCGCGGCTCGACGATCTGATGGTCAGTTATGCACCTGCCGAGGGCGGGGTCGGACCCCATTTTGATTCGTACGATGTTTTCCTGCTGCAGGGAATGGGGCGCAGATGCTGGCAGATATCGGCCCAGCGGGATAAGCGGCTGGTAACGGACGCTCCCCTAAAAATCCTGCGTGACTTCAGGCCGGAACAGGAATGGGTATTGGAACCCGGCGATATGTTGTATCTGCCTCCCGGCTATGCCCATCACGGCATCGCAAAAGACCACTGCATGACTTATTCGATTGGATTTCGTGCATCCAGCTATCAGGAACTTGCCCACCAGTTTCTTGTTTACCTGCAGGATCATGCGGTGATCGAGGGCATGTACCGTGATCCGGATATCAGTCTGCAATCCCATCCGGGCCGCATTAGCTCAGCCATGGTGCTTCAAACGGGCGCGGCGCTCGATAAAATCAAATGGGACCGTACCGACGTGGAACGCTTTATTGGAACCCATCTCACCGAGCCCAAGCCACATGTTTTCTTTACGCCGCCGCTGCATCCCATAACCCGAAAGAGTTTTTCGTACCGCGTTGAAAAAAGCGGATTACAGCTGGACCTGAAAAGCCGCATGCTGTGCAGG
>JBOIFK010000308.1:0-10629 GCA_050741585.1 Nitrosospira sp. | reverse complement strand
CCGTAACGCTTATCAGCGCGCTCTCCATTGGGGCTTGTGGAAAAACCGAAGATAAAAAAGAAGCCGCCCAACCCGAGGCCCCCAAATCCGAGGTGAAAACGACGGTGGGAGCAGAGGTGGATGACAGCGCGATCACCACCAAGGTGAAATCCGCCCTGATGGCGGACGAGGACATCAAGAGCTTTGACATTAAAGTCGAGACAAACAAGGGCGAAGTCCAGCTTAGCGGTTTCGTGGATAACCAGACTCAGGTTGATCGTGCCACGGAAGTTGCGAAGCGCGTCGAGGGCGTCAAGAATGTAGTCAATAACACGACTTTAAAGACGACCACCACCACGACGGGCGAAAAGATTGACGATGGTATCATCACGACCAAGGTCAAAGCTGCGCTGCTCGGTGAGGAAGGCGTCAAGAGTGGTGATATCAGTGTAGTGACACGCGATGGAGAAGTTCAGCTCAGCGGGTTCGTCGCCAACCAGACCCAGATTGACCGGGCCACCGAGGTCGCACGAGCAGTCGAAGGAGTAAAGAATGTCATCAATGAACTAAGCATCAAGAACTAGAAAACGTCGTTGCCGGTATTTAATGAATTACAACCCGAGGAGCATAAAAATGAACTGGGATCAAGTGGAAGGTAACTGGAAACAATTCAAAGGTAAAGTCAAGGAACAATGGGGAAATCTGACCGACGATAATCTCGACAAGATCGCAGGCAAACGCGATCAGCTTGCAGGGAAGATTCAGGAATCGTATGGAATCAGCAAGGAAGAGGCGGAGGAGCAAATTTCCAAGTGGGAAAAAAGTCAGAAGGACGTGTATCCGCCGAGATAGGGCGGGGCAGCATGTCGCGAAGGCGGCGTGCTGCGTAAAGAAAACCGCTACAAAGCGGCCGCCGCAAAGCGGAAGCCGACTACGCGGTGGCCAGAGAAAATTGCGACGACCGGGCCGGCAACGCAAAAGACATTTGTCTGGAAAAGGCCAAAGCCGCAGAAGCCTCTGCAAAAGGCTGATGCCAGGAGAATGGAGTAGAAGCAGCTTGCGGCACGCGGTCGAAGATGTTGCGCATGAAATAGAAGCAGATTGCCTCCAACCAGAGCGTTGGCTCAAAGGAGCGTCCGATTATACGTAGTTACCGTGGCAAGTGAATGATGGGGCGTCGATCACCGATAAATCAACCATAAAAGGTAAATATCATGCTCTACACTGTCGCTGTTGTCTTGATCATCCTGTGGCTGCTCGGATTGGTGAGCTCATATACCATGGGAGGTTTCATACACATCCTTCTGGTCATCGCCATCGTGGTTGTTCTGTTGAGAGTCATCAGCGGGAACAGGCCATTGTGACGGGGAAGGCCATTCCTCTTCCTCTGCCGGCGCCGCGAAAAGACGGCGAACATGGATGTCCATGAAGTATGATCCCCGCCGGGGTTCGCCGGCGTGGATTCCTTCATCCGCTGGTAACGATTAGCCGCTTCCTGCGGTTTATCTCATTTATGATTTCCTGGAATTGCTTGCGGGCTTCGTTCTCGACGGAAACAGCGCCTACGAATCTGACAATCCATCTACCGGGGATGATATCCGCATGGTAGATGATCCGTGTGTGTTCTCCCTCCGGCAATAGCAGTGTCGTTTCTTCCATTTTCTCCATGCTGCCGCTGACCATGCGCTCCTGGATTTTCCTGAAGGGAACCAGGTCAATTTTCCGGACGGATTCAAGGGAAATCGTCAGGAAGCCATACTTCTCTATACCGCTCTGCGAAACGTGAACACTGCTGCCAGAGCGTTCGATCACTTTACTGGAGCGGATGCTGGAAACAAAGTGGGGAATGTTATCAAAGTCCGTCAGCACCGCCCACGCTTGCTGGGGCGGAACGGGAACGGTAAAAGCCACGTCCACGGTAATCAGTTCGCCGTCGTTCCTTACCTTCACCGCGATATCCGTATTGGGGCGCTCGGTGGACCGGACGGCTGGATTCGCGACTGCCGCCTGCTTTTCCTGTTCGGCCATGGCTGCGCCGCCAGGAAGGAGCGTTAGCAAAAGCGTGATGAATGCGGCAGGAAGTATCTTCACCAAAACAGCCCCGGTTCAAGTTAGGCTTTGCAAAAAAATAAGTGTGAATGATGGATCACGGGAACATAAAATTCAATCCCGGGCATGTCAGAGATCATTGCGCAAGGCCAGGATTGGTAACCATTCGATCATCAACGAGGTTCGCCAACCACCTATCTGCCCTGGTTGCGATCCCGCAGGACTATGACAAGCAATGACCAAAGCCCAAGCTTGTTGACAGCTCCGTCCGGCAAAGAGGTCAGCCTGGTATTCAACGCTTGTGCTTGCATCAGATGGCACCCTAATCCGATTATCCCCAACGTGGTTTTACTGTTTGGAGTGCTAGACGATGAAATACACAACACCGACGCCAATTAGTATAAAGCAGCACAGGGTTTCTTAGGTAATGATCCATAATTCCCAAACACCTCAGAGATTTACTCCCACTCGATCGTCGCGGGCGGCTTTCCCGAAATATCGTAGACCACGCGATTGATGCCTCGTACCTCGTTAACGATGCGATTGGAGATCTTGGCCAGGAGGATGTAGGGGAGTTCCACCCAATGCGCGGTCATGAAATCTTCTGTTTTGACCGCTCTCAGTGCGACCACGTATTCGTAGGTGCGCCCGTCGCCCATGACTCCCACCGATTTTACCGGCAGGAAGACGGCAAAGGCTTGCGAGATTTTTTCATACCAGCCGGAAGCGCGCAGTTCTTCAATAAAAATCGCATCGGCGCGCCGCAACAATTCGGCGTATTCATGTTTTACTTCGCCAAGAATACGGACTCCCAGGCCGGGGCCAGGAAAAGGATGACGAAACACCATGTCATGCGGCAGGCCCAGCGCCAGCCCCAACTCACGCACTTCATCCTTGAATAGTTCACGCAAAGGCTCCAGCAATTTCAAATGCAGCGTATCGGGCAAACCACCGACATTGTGGTGTGATTTGATGGTCTGGGCCTTTTTCGTTTTTCCGCCGGCGGATTCGATCACGTCGGGGTAAATCGTTCCCTGGGCAAGCCAGCGGGCATTCGCGATTTTGACTGCTTCGTGCTGAAATACTTCGACAAATTCCCGCCCGATAATGCGGCGCTTCTGTTCGGGATCAACGACGCCGTGCAGGTGCTTGAGAAACTCCCTGCTTGCGTCGACATGAATGACTTTGACTCCCAGGTTCCTGCTGAACGTATCCATTACCTGCTTGGCTTCATTCAGTCGCAGCAATCCGTTGTCCACAAATACGCAAGTGAGCTGTTTTCCGATCGCACGATGGATGAGCGCTGCTGCAACCGATGAATCGACCCCGCCGGACAGACCCAGAATCACTTCATCCGCGCCGACTTCGGAACGAATTCTGCCGATCGCTTCCTCCATGTAATCGGGCATGTTCCAGTCGTGCCCAGCACCACAAATTTCGTGCACGAATCGCTCGATAATGGCCTTGCCTTGCAGGGTGTGGGTCACCTCCGGATGAAATTGCATGCCGTAAAATCGGCGCGTTTCATCCGCGATGGCGGCATTGGGCGTGGCGGCATTGCTTGTCATGACCTTGAAACCGGGGGGGAGCGTGGTGACCTTGTCGCCATGGCTCATCCATACATCCAGAACCGGTTTGTCTTCCGCGTCGGCGCGATCTTGAATATCCCGCAGGAGCGCGGTCTGGCCTTCCGCCTGCACCTCCGCATAGCCGAATTCGCGCACGTTGGCGATTTCAACCGTGCCACCCAGTTGCGCGGCCATGGTCTGCATTCCGTAGCAAATGCCCAGGACCGGAACGCCCAGCTCGAATACGATTTGCGGTGCACGCGCGGCTTCATCCTCTGTCACGGACGCGGGGCCACCGGAGAGGATGATGCCTTCCGGCGCGAAGTCTTTAATCGATTGCGGATCGAAATCGTTCGGATGAACCTCGCAATAAACGTTCGTTTCCCGGATGCGGCGGGCGATCAGCTGCGTATATTGAGAACCGAAGTCGAGGATGAGTATTTTTTGATGCATGGTGAAGTGGCAGGATCAGAAATTGCTACTTGAAAACAGCTGGCAAACTGGCATGGCGGCCCGCCTATTCCAGGTGGTAGTTTGGCGCCTCCTTGGTGATCTGCACGTTATGGACATGGGATTCGCGAAAACCGGCGGAAGTAATCTCGATGAATTCGGCTCTGGCGTGCATTTCCTCGATTGTTTCACAGCCGAGATAACCCATGCCTGAGCGTATGCCGCCAATGAGCTGGTGGATCACGGCGATCACGCTGCCCTTGAAAGGAACCCGGCCTTCCACGCCTTCCGGCACCAGTTTCTCCGCGTCTTGCTCGGCCTGCTGGAAGTAGCGGTCGCTTGAGCCTTGCTGCATGGCGGAAAGCGAACCCATGCCGCGATAGGTTTTGTAGGATCGCCCCTGGAAAAGCTCGATTTCCCCCGGAGATTCCTCGGTGCCCGCGAACAGCCCGCCAAGCATGACCGCGCTGGCTCCCGCAGCAATTGCCTTGGCGATATCACCGGAATAGCGAATGCCTCCATCGGCAATCAGGGGCACACCGGTTTCATGCAATGCGTCGGAGACGTTTCTGATGGCGGTGATTTGTGGCACGCCCACCCCGGCGACGACGCGTGTGGTGCAAATTGAACCTGGGCCGATGCCGACTTTTACGCCGTCAGCGCCTTGATCCACCAGCGCCCTGGCGGCCGCGGCAGTGGCAATGTTGCCGCCAATCACCTGAATTCCGGGGAAGCGGTTCTTTACCCACCGCACCCGGTCAAGCACGCTTTGGGAATGGCCGTGCGCGGTATCCACCACGATGACATCCACCCCCGCCTCCGCCAGCGCTTCCGCCCGTTCTTCACTGCCATCGCCGACGCCGATGGCCGCCCCCACGCGTAAACGCCCCCAGTCGTCCTTGCATGCATTGGGATGTTCCGACGTCTTGATAATGTCTTTTACCGTGATTAATCCGCACAGCTCGAAATCGCTGTTCACCACCAGCACTCTTTCCAGCCGATGCTTGTGCAGCAATGTCATCGCCTCCTCACGGGTGGCGCCTTCGTTGACGGTCACGAGCCGCTCTTTCAGCGTCATGATATTTTCGATCGGCTGATCCAGGTTGGTTTCGAAGCGAAGGTCCCGGTTGGTGACGATGCCAACGACTTTTGAGCCTTCCACCACCGGCAAGCCCGATATCTTGTATTTGTGGATGAGATTAAGGACTTCACGTACCGTCATGCTCGGGGGAATGGTGATCGGCTCTTTCACCACGCCGCTTTCAAACCGCTTGACCTTGGCCACCTGGGCTGCCTGGGACTCCGCCGGCATATTCTTGTGGATGATGCCGATGCCGCCTTCCTGGGCGATTGCGATAGCAAGCCGGGCGTCGGTGACCGTATCCATGGCGGCGGAAACCAGCGGAATATTGAGGGAGATGGTGCGCGTCAGCCGGGTGGCCAAGTTTACGTTACGTGGCAAAACGACGGAGTGTGCGGGGAGCAGCAAAACATCGTCGAAGGTCAGGGCTTTTTCCACCAGTCGCATGATAGTGATCCTTCACAAAGCGGTATTATAGCGAAACACATGGGTTGCGTGAAACGAACCGTCCCGGTCAGCGGGATGCCGCTGTCGGCGGCAATCAGTCACAGGCCAGGGTCGGGGGTGGATTCGGGGCCTGATGCCAGTGTGCGATCGAAGCCTGAATTTTCATTTCCTTTCTTCACTGCCCCGAATTCCTTTGCGCGTCTTCGACGGCCTTCTTTAGGGTCGACGATCAACGGCCGGTAGATCTCTATACGATCACGGCTGCGCAGAATCGTGTCAGGCTTGATCAATTTGCCAAATATGCCCAGCTTGTTTTGCGGAAAGGAAATCTCCGGAAAGATGCCGAGAATGCCGGAAACCTCTACCGCCTGTTGTGCTGTTGTCCCGGCGGGCAGGTCCAACCGCAGTACTGTCTGATTGTCCGGCAATGCATAGGCCACTTCGATCTCGATTGTTTGTTCACGAATGCCCATAAACGTCTTCCGCACGTTTGATGAATGCCTCCACAAAGCTGTTGGCGATAATGAAAAATACCGGACCTACCAGCTTTTCCAGAAAAATGTGTGAGAACGTGTAATGCAAACGAAATTCTATCTTGCAGGCGTCCTCCGCCAGCGGAGTAAAACGCCAGTGGCCATCCAGGTTTTGGAACGGACCGTCAAGCAACGTGATTTCAATCAATTCCGGCGGGCGCCGGGTATTTTCGGTAGTGAAGCTGTGTTTGATGTGATGATAGTCGATCATGATGGTCGCATGGGTAATGGATGCATCCTGCGGACTCACCGATGAACCGCCGCACCACGGCAGAAACTCGGGATAATCCTCGACGGCATCCACGAGGTCGAACATCTGTTTCGCGGAATAGCCAACCAGAACCGACTTTTCTATATCAGCCATGAGATGAGCCTGAATCCGGTAGTTGACCATTCATCTTCAGCCCCGTTTCCAACTTGGCGCCATGACCCGCAATGATTTTCTGCATCACTTGATTTTTACCTTCGTGGCGAGTTCGCTGCAGGGGAGTTGAACGATTCTGCGCCATGTTGTGCGCCTTAAACCCTACCTCCACCCCGCCCAACTGCCGGATTTAGGATATAAAACTGCCTGATCCAACGAGACAGCAATGAAAGCTGTTAAAATACACGAAACCCGCGTGGAACTCATCTTTTTTCTTCCCATACATGAGTATCGTTCAGAACAGGAAGGCCTTTCACGATTATTTTATCGAGGAGAAATACGAAACCGGCGTGGTTTTCGAAGGCTGGGAAGTCAAAGCGATTCGCGCGGGGCGGGTGCAGATAAAAGAATCCTATGTCATTATCCGTAGTGGAGAGCTGTTCCTCATTGGCTGCCATATCAGCCCCTTGCCAACGGCATCTACCCATATCAGTCCGGATCCGGTCCGGACTCGCAAGCTGCTGTTGCACGCGGATGAAATCAAACGGCTCATTGGTAAGGCGGAACGCGCCGGTTATACTCTGGTGCCGTTGGACATGCATTACAAGGCAGGGAAAATCAAGCTCGAAATCGGGCTGGCGAAAGGCAAGAAGCAGCATGACAAACGCGAATCCGAGAAACAGAAGGAATGGATGCGCGACAAGCAACGCCTGATGCGCGCGAAATAATCCATGCAGCTTGCATCTTGAGTCCTTCCGGATTGTCCCTGAATCATTAACCTCCGTTTACCGTGGTCGCCTATTTTTATCATGCAGAAGCCCATTGCCATCTGGTTGCTTGTTTGTTGCGCGCTGGTGTTTGCCATGGTGGTGGTCGGGGGTGTCACGCGGCTTACCCATTCCGGGCTTTCCATCGTCGAATGGCAGCCCATCATCGGCACGATTCCTCCGCTCAGCCAGGGCGATTGGGAAGTGCTTTTCGAAAAATACCATCAAACGCCGCAGTACAAAAAAGTGAATCTCGGCATGAGCCTGGAGGAATTCAAGGGCATTTTCTGGTGGGAATATTTTCACCGGCTGCTGGGCCGTGTCATCGGGCTGGCCTTTTTTATTCCATTTTTATATTTTATCGCCAGAAAGGAAATTGATGGGCCGCTGGGGCTGAAGCTGGCGGGAATTTTTTTGCTGGGTGGCCTGCAGGGGGCGATGGGATGGTACATGGTAAAAAGCGGGCTGGTGGATAATCCCCATGTCAGCCAGTACCGGCTCACGGCCCATTTAGGGCTTGCCATTATTATTTATGGCGCGATGCTACGGGTGGCGCTGGGGTTGCTTTCTCCTGGTGGCACGTCATATGGAAACATCAGGCTGCGAAGCCTGCACCGTTTTTCCATCATGCTGACCGCCCTGATATTCATCATGATTTTATCCGGCGGCTTTGTCGCGGGCATTCGGGCGGGCCTGGCCTACAATACTTTTCCGTTGATGAACGGCCACTTCATCCCGCCGGAAATATTCATGCTGGAACCATGGTATCGCAATTTTTTCGACAATATGGCGACGGTGCAATTCGATCATCGCATGATTGCCTGGACGCTGGCTATCCTGGTCCCGATCTTCTGGTTTAAATCCAGGGACCTGCCTCTTCCCGGCTCGGCCCGTCTTGCCTGCAGTCTGTTGCTGCTTATGTTGATCGTGCAGATAGGCCTGGGCATCGCCACGTTGCTGCTGGTGGTCCCCCTGCCGCTGGCGGCATCCCACCAGGCGGGCGCCGTGCTGCTGTTTACTGCCGCCATTTGGGTCAATCACCAGCTACGCTAATTAAAAATGACGAGATAGCCGCCATGCGGCGTTGCTCGTCGTTGCATAGAATAACTATGCGCCTCCTCGCGCCTTGCCTGACGACAATCTCGCCGTTTTTGATGGCCCGTTACCTGGTACCGCAGCGTAGGGTAGTAGGGTAGGGCGCAATAAGCGAAGCGCATTGCGCCGTATGCTGCTGTCAAGTTGACGTGATGATCCACGAACCCCAAACTTAACAACATCCATGCGGCGCTACTGCTGCTTACGCCCTACGTATGGCAGGAGGATTTATTCAGGGGAGTTGCTGGTCGATGACAACGTCAATACCTTTGGCGCCGACCCTGATTGGCTGGCTGAGGCCCTGCAGATCGCCGCTCTGCGGCATGGGGGATCCGGATTTCGAGATCCGGGCGCCTACCACGACTTCATCGGAAAAGCTGGATAGCTGCACGCCGGATCTGGCCATGGAGTCGTTCAGCGAGAAAGTCGCCGGTAAGTCCTTGACCTGGAGGCGCAGGGTCGCCAGCGGCGCCCTGGGCCCCGCCTTGGCACGCGCAAAAACATACAGGCTGTCATTGGGAGAGGCTTTGCCGGCCAGGGCAGGGCCCAATGTCACTTTACCGGAAAGCGTGCCGTCTCCTGATCCCGCCGCAGCGCCCGCAGCCGCGGCCGACTCCGGTTTATTCCCGGTGGGGGGAGGATTCTGGCCGCCCGGTGCCTGATCCGCTCTTGCCACTGTGCTGCCTTTTCCTGCAGCCAGGGATTTCGCTTCGGCAATGCTGGCGACAACGGATCGTCCCAGCTCGGATTCCGCCGGAACAAGCGCCAGCAGTTGCTCCCAGTAGTCGGCTGCCCGCGCGAACTTCTTCTGCTCAAATTCGGCTGTACCCGCCAGCGCCAGCGCTTTTGCATTTTTGGGATCGAGGCGCAGCGCCTTGTCAATCAGTTCCTGCGGTTTCCCCATCAGGCTGCCATTATTCGTCATGGCCACGATATCGGCATAATCGGTGATGAGTTCCGGGTCTTCCGGCGATAAGGCAAGCACCTTCTCGTAAGCGCCCTTGGCCTCGTTGAAGCGTTGCATGATGGCGTAGGTTCTTCCCAGCATGATCCAGCCTTCGATATCATCCGGCTGTTCCTTGAGACGCGCGGTGAGGTTATCCAATACAGCTGAAAAATTCTGATGGCCCCCTTCTTCTTCCGACATGGAAGACATCGGCATCTGCTCGGCGGCCGGCTGCGGCGTCAGCGCACGCGTATTGCCCAGCCACAGATAAAGCGAAACCGCCAGGATCGGCAGGGCCAGCGCCACCAATGCAATGGTTGCCACGTTGCGGTTGCCGCCCACCACCAATGTGCCTGTCATGGATTTTCCCCCCTCGGGAATGTCTTCCAGCATGCGTTGTTGCAGCTCCCGCTTGCTTTGTTCGTATTGCTCCCGCGTGAGAATATCGCTGCGTAAGTCGGCATCAAGTTCGGCCAGCTGATCGCGATAGATGCTGACATTGGTGGCATCGCGCCCAACGCCGGCGTCATGATTCTTTTTTCTCAGCAGCGTAGGAAGGACGAACAGCAGAGCGCCGACAATAAAAATGCCGACAACAACCCAGAATGACGTCATGCGTTGTTACCCTTGCCGTCCTTTAGCAAGGCTTCGGCCTGCTGACGCTGCTTCTCGGATAACGCCGGCTCTTCAATCTGCCTGCGGCGGCGGCGCTTGAGATAAAAAATCAGAAATACCGCGCCCGCGGCAAGAAAAATGAACGGACCGAACCACAATAACACGGTCGTGGGTTTAACCGGCGGGCGATAGAGCACGAACTCGCCGTAACGCGCGACCAGGAAATCAATAATCTCCTTGTCGCTTTTGTTGTCCTTCATCTGCTCGCGAATTTCGCGCCGCAGATCGTTGGCAAAGTCCGCCCGGGAGCCTGCCAGCGATTCATTCTGGCATACGAGGCAGCGCAAGTCTTCGGATAAATCAATCATGCGCCTTTCGATCTCCGGATCTTCGGCCACCGGCGCAGCCTCCCTGGCCCAGCTTGAAGGCAACACAAGCATCAGCATTAGCAAGAGGGTGAGTTTCTTCATGCTGAAAGAACCTTCCTGTCAACCGGTGCGCTTTTGTCCCTGCCTATGGCGGGACAGCAGGCTGTTGACGATTTGAATAAAGACGGCAGACTCATCCTTGCAGTTCCTTCACCAGCGGGAGAATTTTTGTCTCCAGCGCTTCCACTGTGACAGGACCGATCTGTTTATACCGGATCACCCCGTTCTTGTCGATGACATAGGTTTCAGGCACGCCATAGACGCCATAATCTATCCCTGCCCTGCCTTCCGGATCCCTGATGCTGAC
>JBOIFK010000307.1:0-9931 GCA_050741585.1 Nitrosospira sp. | reverse complement strand
CTCTGCATTGCAGTGGGCAACACCAGCGGAATTCGCCCGCCAGGCAAGGGAAAACACCTTGTCCGGCAGGCTTACTGAGCCGGAATTTTCCATTTTAGACCGATGCTGATTTCGGGGGCGGGTCATGCAACCCAGGATTCTACTGCACCGTGTTGCGAATTACGGGGAGCAGGTCAATCGTGGCTCACCGCGTTGGTGTCAAGCATATACTGCGTTATTCGCCCATCCCTCGAAGGGGTCACGATTTTGTGTTCCCTGATTGCATTTCTTCTTATCCCGGAAATCGGACGGTGCATCGGTATCCTTGAGCGCCGAGAAAAAGTCATCCCAAGTCGCTGGTTTACGCGACAGGATTACGTCGCCTGTTTCCGTATCCCGGCGGATGAAAACTTCCTTGGTATCGAACCGGTAGACGGCCGGTAGACGTACCGCCTGGCTGCGGCCGTTGGTGAACAGTTTTGCGACGTGGCTCATGGCGCTATCTCCTGTAAATGGTGGATAGCCAGATATGCCTAATGGTGAAAGATGTCAAGGCATGGCGTGGTATGCCATTAACGTTGCGGATCGGGAGTGATTTCCAATGCCACGAATTGGGTGAACTGCTTTCTGGAGAAATTGTTGTCGGCAACCAGCACGAGCGTGCGTTTGCCATTCAAGATCGGCCCCAGGGTGATGCCTTCGATATTGCCTACCGCCAACACCGAGCCATCCGCGTTTCTCAGGTCCGACAAATCCAGCAGCAGGGTTTTGCTCACCGACTGGATATTCCCGTTCGCAATCGACTCCATCCCGGAAACATCGGTGGCGTTCCGCGCATCGGCATAATAAAGCCGCACGGTATAACCGGTGGCGGTATTGCCAGCCGTGGCTGCGCCAAGCGTGTATGAGCGCTCGATGGTGATGAACTGGCGATCTCCAACGACGATGAAGTCGGTCAGCCCGTTGGTGGCGAAACCGATAAAGGAAGCCGGAGCGAAAACGACCGGGCCGACATCGTAAATATATTCGGCGCCGGATTTCCCGCTGGCAATATCGAAGGAAAGAATGCGCGCGCGTGAACCTGTGAGAATATTGGAAGGAGGGGAGTCCTGGATCAAACCGTTCTCGGTGGCGGTATACAGCGTGGCGCCATCGGCCGATATCGCCAGGCTCTCGAATGCCAGGTTGTTGTAGATGCCTTTATCGCCAGGAAACAATCCGATATTGGAACCTCTCGGATAGAAGTGGGCGGGGACGTCGAAATCACGGCTATAGGTGCCATCCAGGTTCATTTCCCGCACCGTTGGGTTCTGGAAACCGAGAATACCGCGGTGGCCCTCGTTGCTCCAGTAAATCTTGTTACGCGAGGCATCGAAGCGCAGGCCTTCCGGGTCCACCGAGCTGCCCTTGAACTCACCTCCACCGGGCTGCTGGATGGTCGTCACGGCATGGAACGTCACGCCGGCCATCCCTGGTGAGGCGGAGCGCTCAAACTGGGCAATATCCAGGGACAATTCGTAAAAACGCGCGGGATTGGTTTTACTCCGGTCGTCACTGATGGAAAGATAACGGCCGGTATGGGGACTGTAGTCCAGCGAGGATAAACCGCCCACGGTCGTGCCCTGGAAGATTGTTTTATTGGGAACGATTTGCTGGCCGATGTAGCTCAGCTCGAATTCATTGCCATGGCCGGCCGCGTGGGCCGGAGCGGCAAAGCCTGCAGCCAGGGCGGCGGCAAGAATGATTTTCCTGAGCGGGATCTTATTCGAAGTCATTGAGCGCAGCCGAAAGATTCTTTCCAGCGCACAAAATATACGCCTTAATACACGTGAATACGCATTCTGGCACTTTCTTTTATATCTGCGCCGCGAAACCTCCCCGATACAATAAGCCGGCCCCGTTTCCCGAATGGCATTAGCGGTCATGCGCAGGTTTACCCGCATTGCAATCCCGGTTATATTGTGGCGTAGCAGGCAGCCATCGGTTGCCAGCGGGCGGTTGATCGTTCGTTCACGTGGCGCCACAGGAATAAAAAGATGACTCGTGCCCTCCGAACAACAGGCATCACCGGAAGATTCCGGCTGGCATCAGCCGTCCTTCTCTTTGCTATCGTCATATCCAGCATGTCCGGATGCGCCAGTTTCAAGGAGATAAGGACATTCGCCTCGCTTTCCTCGAATGCCGTCGGCTACGAAGCGTTGACCAAGGATTATATTGGGACGGTTGACAGGCGCAAGCAGTACCAGCCGCCAAAATTCCATGGTGAACTGGAAGCGCTGAAGATACGCCGGGAGGCGCAGCGTGATAGCCTGGACGTGCTCCAGCATACCATGGCGAACTATATGCAGGGTCTCGACAGTCTCGCTTCCGGCGAGATCAG
Source organism: Nitrosospira sp. (assembly GCA_050741585.1). Lineage (GTDB taxonomy): Bacteria > Pseudomonadota > Gammaproteobacteria > Burkholderiales > Nitrosomonadaceae > Nitrosospira. The sequence continues at coordinate 7,572 of JBOIFK010000307.1, read as the reverse complement.
GACGTTCGACCGGTCGCTTCAAGACCTCAGCGCCAGCCTCAACGAGGCGACGTTGCTCGACAGGAACGAGAAGGAGGCCGTCGGCGCGCTGTCGACCCTGCTCGCCCGCACTGTCACGACGCTATACCGCCAGCATGAAATGATGAAGCTGATCCATGACGGCAACGCGCCGCTTCAGGATGTGATCAGGGCTACCCGCAAGATTGTGAAGAACGGCATTGTCGCCGATTTGCAGGTGGAGTCCACGATGGTCGGAAGGTACTATGATAACTTCATGCTTGCGCCGGACAACCCCGCCGAGCCTGTCGCAATGGCTTTGGGAAGAGAAGCCAGGGCGGAAGCTCTTGGCCGCGTTGACAGCCGCATCCGGGGCGCGCAGCGCTACGATGCCGTGCTGGACAACATCGCCATGGGGCATCAATATCTTTATGATCATCGGGATATGATCGGCAATGCGGAATTCGGCCGGCAACTCAAGTCCTATATCGACGGGCTTCGGGCGGCGTACCGGAATCTGCTCGATGTGACGCGATGAAATGAAGGAAAGAAAATGGACAAACTGACGCCGGACGATGCTTTCGAGCTGGGCAACCTGTTTCGCGATACGGCAATTGCACTCGGCGATTGGCGCACTGAAAATCGGGCAACCCTGAGCCGGACACAATGGGATGAACTCGATGACCGGGAAATTATCCTTTTAAATACCGCCTCCAGCCTATACACCAGCGCGATAGGACTTGTCCTGGCGGATAGTCAGGCCGCGCTCGCCCGGCTGAAGTCCAGCGTCGAGCATGCGAAGTCGGCGGTCAAGCATATTGCCGGATTCAAGCAGGCGCTCGACCTCGCGTCCGCACTGGTCCTCTTTGCCGGCGCAGTAACATCCGGCAATGCGGCAGGAATTCCTGCCGCGATCGTCGCGCTGGAAGATGCAGCCGAAGCGATTGTCACGTCCGGCGAAGCGGGCGCATGATAATCTCAAGCCTGGCGGACTGACGATTCTCCGATGACGCTTCGGCTTTTGCCGGATGGCGCTGCCGGCATGCCGGTGAACACGAATTTAAGCGCCGCACTGCCGCAAATCGCCTATCCGCCCATGAACAAGAAGCTTGTCATCATTACCACAGGTCTTGTGATCGCCGCCGCGCTGCTGGCAGGATGGTACTTTACCCGGCAGCAGAGCAGCACGGACACGCTGGAACTCTTCGGCAATGTCGATATCCGCCAGGTCTCGCTGGCCTTCATCGGCAGCGAGCGGGTCACCGAGATGCGCGTGCAGGAAGGCGACCGGGTCGAGGCGGGACAGGTGCTGGCTACGCTCGACATTCGCGCCCTGACACTGCAAATCGCCCAGGCCGAGGCGCAGATCAATGTGCAGGAGCAGGTGTTGCTGCGGCTGAAGAACGGCACCCGTCCTGAAGAGGTGGCGCAGACCCGGGCCGAGGTCGCCTCCGCCCAATCAGATGCGAATCTTGCAGCACTGCAACTCAAGCGTTTGCAGGATATTGAACATGCATCCGGCGAGGCGGTCAGCCAGCAGGACATGGACAGTGCGCGTTCACGCCAGGAAGTCGCACTGGCACAACTGAAAAATCGCCAAAAGGCGCTGCGGCTGGCCGTGATCGGTCCTCGCAAGGAAGACATCGCCCAAGCCGAGGCGCAATTGAATGTTTCCAAAGCTGAACTGGGCATGCTCATGTACCAGCTCAGCCAGGCCGAATTGAAATCTCCCATCAATGCCGTCGTGCGGTCGCGCCTGCTGGAACCGGGCGATATGGCCTCGCCGCAAAGGCCGGTCTATGCGCTTGCGATTACCGATCCGAAATGGGTGCGCGCCTATATATCGGAAGTCGATCTGGGCCGCATCAAACCTGGCATGAGCGGCAGGTGACGACTGACAGCCATCCCGATCGGCCAATCCGTGGCCGCGTCGGCTATATCTCCTCGGTGGCCGAGTTCACCCCTAAAACTGTGCAGACCGAAGAGCTGCGCACCAGCCTGGTTTATGAAGTGCGCGTCTTTGTTGAGGATGCCGAGGACCGCCTGCGCCTGGGTATGCCCGCCACCGTGCGTATTGCCCTGCAAGACACTAATGATGCCGCCGGAGCGGCGTATTGATGATCCTGAATCCGGCAATTGACCGATCATTTTTCCGTCTGTCGCCATGATCCGCAAAGACTGCCCGGCTTTCATCCTGATGGCGTGTTCGCTACCGCCGACGGGGCCAGAATGAATCAAGAGGCGGCGGCACTCATCGCGCGCGCCCTTCACAAGCGCTTCCTGATCAAGGAATCGGGACAGACGGCCCATGCCATCGCCGACGTCTCGATGGAGGTGCAGGCCGGGGCGCTCACGGTTCTGGTGGGTCCCGATGGTGCAGGCAAGACCACTTTGCTGCGGATGATCGCCGGATTGATGAAAGCCGACGAAGGACAGCTCGAAGTACTGGGCATCGATGTCGCAGCCGACCCCCAGGCGGTTCAGGATCGCATCAGCTATATGCCCCAACGCTTCGGCCTGTACGAAGACCTCAGTGCCCAGGAAAATCTCGATCTCTACGCCGACCTGCACGGCGTGCCACAGGCGGCGCGCCGGAAACGCTATGCGCAGCTTCTGGAAATGACCGATCTGGCGCGCTTCACCGCGCGTGCCGCGGGCAAGCTGTCCGGGGGCATGAAGCAGAAGCTGGGCCTGGCCTGCACGTTGGTGCGCTCACCCGAGCTGCTGCTGCTCGACGAGCCGACGGTAGGCGTCGATCCACTGTCGCGCCGCGAGTTATGGGAAATTGTCCGGCAACTGATCGACGACGAGCACCTGACCGTGCTGGTCAGCACCTCCTACCTCGACGAAGCCGAGCATTGCGCAAGGGTTTTCGTGCTGCATGAGGGCAAATTGCTGGCTGAAGGCACCCCCGGAGAAATTCGCCGCCATGCCCGCGACCTGTGCTTTGTCGCGGCATCGCCGCAGGGCCAGCCGCCGCGTGTCTTGCAGACGCGCCTGCTGGACGATGGCGAGAGCATTATCGACGCGGTTCCCCAGGGCGGAGCCGTGCGTTTCATTCGCCGTGCCGAGGCGGATCAGCAGCGTGGGTGCGTTGCTTGAGGGCTCGCCGGTTACGGCGGTCGACGCTCGCCTGGAAGATGGATTCATGGTATTGCTGCGCAAGCAGCACGTTGCCGTTTCGCTGGATACCACGGCAATCGGGATCGCGCACCACCCGAAGGATGACAGCGAAGGCGACGCCGATGAAGCCATTATCGAGGTACGCGATCTGGTGCGCAAATTCGGTGATTTCACCGCGGTGGACAATCTCTCGTTCTCTGTCCGGCGCGGCGAGATTTTCGGCCTGTTGGGGCCAAACGGCGCGGGCAAGACAACCACTTTTCGCATGCTTTGCGGCCTTTTGCCGGCCAGTAGCGGGTTCCTTCAGGTCGCCGGATTCAATCTGCGGCACGCGCGTGCGGTTGCGCGCCGCAAGATCGGTTATGTATCGCAGAAATTTTCCCTGTATGGCGACCTTTCGGTAATGGAAAACCTGGAGTTTTTCGGCAGCGCCTATGGTTTATACGGCAAACGCTTGCATGAGCGCATCGGCATCGTCATCCAGCAGTTCGACCTCAAGGGGAAAGAGGTATTGCCCAGCGGGCAGTTGCCCGGCGGCTTCAAGCAGCGCCTCGCGATGGCCGTGGGCCTGCTGCACGAACCGGATGTCCTGTTTCTCGACGAGCCGACCAGCGGCACCGATCCACAGAGGCGCCGTGAATTCTGGCGGCGTATCACCGCACTGTCAGAGGTGGGCACGACCATTATCATCACGACGCATTTCATGGAAGAGGCTGAGTACTGCGACCGTATTGTTATCCAGGATGCCGGCAAGCTGCTGGCGCTCGGTACGCCGCGGGAAGTGCGGGAACAGGCGCATGGAAAAGACAGCCACTTGGGCATGGAGGAAGCGTTTATCGGTATCGTCGAGCAAAGCCGGCAGAACGGGCGCCCGCAGGGGAAACCGGACCATGAGTGATACAAAGACAGCGTCAGGTAACAGCGGCAATAAAGGACGTGAAGGGTTCTGGTCGCGCCTGATTTCGTTGACCCGCAAGGAGATCCGCCAACTACTGCGTGACCGGAGCAATCTTGTGGTCGGCATCGGTCTGCCGATCGTGATGATCCTGATTTTCGGCTACGGCCTGTCGCTCGACGTCAGGAATGCGCCGGTAGCGGTGGTATTGGAGGACCCTTCGCCCATGGCAGCCGATGTCATCACGGGCCTGGAGCTTTCCGCCTATCTGTCCCCTGTGATCATGACCTCCATGCACGATGCGGAACGCCTGATGCTGGAGCGCGAAGTAGACGGCATCGTGCGGGTCCCCAGTGATTTTTCCCGCCGGCTGGCGGCAGGCGACGCACAGATACAGTTGCTGGTGCATGGCTCCGATGCCAACCGCGCCACCATCATTCGCGGCTATGTCGGCGGTTCCGTGGGTCAATGGGCGCAACGCCAGGCAGATCGGGTTGCTGCAGGAACCGCCACGGTGGGAGCGGGAACGGGTACAGGGACGGTTACACTGACTGAGCGCATGTGGTTCAATGCGGCCAATACCAGCACCTGGTACCTGGTACCCGGTTTGATCGTGCTGATCATGACGCTGGTCGGCGCCTTTCTTACTGCGATGGTGATGGCCCGGGAGTGGGAACGCGGCACGCTTGAAGCGTTGTTCGTTTCGCCGGTACGGCCGACCGAAATCCTGCTGGCGAAAATCATCCCCTACTTCCTGGTCGGCATGCTTGGCCTGGGCATGTGCCTGCTTGCCGCGCACTTTCTTTTCGTGGTGCCAATGTACGGCTCGCTGCTGATCATACTGGTGAGCTCCATGCTCTACCTGCTGGTGGCGCTGGGTATCGGCCTGGTCATTTCCTCGGTGACCAAAAACCAGTTTCTGGCATGCCAGCTCGCGCTGATTTCCAGCTTCATGCCGGCGATGATGCTCTCGGGCTTCCTGTTCGACCTGCGCAACGTGCCGGCCGTCATCCGCCTGATTGGCCAGGCGCTGCCGGCCACTTATTTCATGGAACTGATCAGAACGCTGTTTCTGGCCGGCAATGTGTGGCCGCTGATCTTCAAGAACTGCGCGATTCTCGCCGCCTATGCCGTTGTGCTGCTGGGGCTTGCGCGCTACGTCACCCGCAAAAAACTGGATTGACGCCATGTTCGATTTTTTCCACCGCATTGCCAGTCTGTGCCGCAAAGAGCTGTTGGCGATTTTCAAGGACCCTGCCAACCGGGTCATCCTCGTCGTTCCATCCCTGATAGAAAGCTTTCTGTTTGGCTATGCCGCAACGTATGACCTGGCCAATGTGCCCTACGCCTTGCTCGATCAAAGCCGCGGGGCAGTCTCAGCCGAACTGGTCGCCCGCCTCGATGGCACCGGTATATTTCATCGCGTCGCGACGCTACAAACGCAAAGCGAGATCGCCCAGGTCATCAACTCGGGAGATGCCCTGGTCGTGATCCAGAGCGGACCCCGGTTCGACAAGCAACTGAATGCGGGCGAATCTGCACCGGTGCAGCTGATCCTCGATGCGCGCAATTCCAATACGGCGGGTTCCGCCGCCGGCTATATCGGATCGATCATCGAGTCGTTTAACACGACGCTGCGCGGAGGCACCGGGCCGCCGCTCACCATTGAATCGCGCGCCTGGTACAACCCGAACCTGGAAACACGCTGGAACCTGCTGCCCGGCCTGATCGCTTCCCTGAGCATGATCCAGACCCTGATGCTATCCGCATTGTCCGTTGCCAGGGAGCGTGAAAACGGCACCTTTGATCAATTGCTGGTCACGCCATACTCGCCGATAGAAATCATGATCGGCAAGGCGATCCCCACCATCATGATCGGCTTGATGCAATCAACCATCGTGCTGCTGGTCGCCATGTTCTGGTTCAAGATACCGATGGCCGGTTCGCTGGTAACGCTCTATGCCGGACTTTGCCTGTTTACCATTGCCAGCGTTGGTTTGGGGCTGTCGATCTCCGCGGTATCCGCAAACATGCAGCAGGCCATGCTTTACACTTTCATGCTGATCATGCCCCTGATACTGCTATCGGGGTTGGCGACGCCGGTGCGCAATATGCCGGAAATCCTGCAGATCGCCACCCTGATCAACCCCCTGCGCTTTGCTATCGACCTGGTGCAACGCGTTTACCTTGAGGGAGTCGGCCTGCTTACGGTCATCCACGACTTGGTTCCTCTACTGATCATTTCAGCCATTACGCTGCCGCTCGCCGCGTGGCTGTTTCGTAATCGTCTCCTATAAATGGATGACAGAATCATCCTGCGCGTTGCTACGCGCTACCCGCGGGCTATTGCGCGCTGTCGCCCGGCCAAAAAATTTTGCCACATAGCTGGTACGCTGCTATAAAGAAGTCATCGATCATGGTGATGAGGTCTGAATGGATATCACGGACGACGTGGAAAATCAGCTGATCAAGCTTCAGGATATCTCCGGTTTTCTGGAAAGAGGCAGCCTCGACGATAACCTGTTACAGCTGGCGGAAAAGACGGCTAAAATTCTTGACGCCCAGACTTGCTCCATCATGCTTCTGAACGATGGCGAATCTGAAAATCCACGCATGAAAGTTTGCGCCAGCCATGGCCAGCTGCCGGCCGCCGCCTACAAGGAATCCGTGCACAGGGGGGAGGGCATTGCGGGACACGTGGTCGCTACCGGAAAATCTTTATTTATTGAGGATATCAATCAATCCGAATTCGCCAATCGGGCACGGCACGCCGGCAATCCGCACAAGAGCCTGCTTTGCTCGCCCATAAGGATTAACACGCGCATCGCGGGTGTGGTCAATGTCACCGGCCGTAGCAAGGGAGGGTCTTTCAACACAGGGGACTTGAATCTGCTTGATGTCGTTGCCCTGTTTATCGGTAAATCAGTTCAGGCGATACAACTGCAGAACGTTCTGAATTCTCGTTTTGCCCAGATGGCGCTCGTGCAGGAAGCCCAGAAAAATATAGGCAATTCGCTGGGAAGTGCGTTGCCCAACCCGGACCAAATCGCAAAAATCATGGCGAAATCCTTCTATAAGGAATTGACGCGCGCGGGCTTCGGCTCAGGCCATATCATCAATGTTGCTTCGGATATCATCGCCCAGTTGAACAGCAATTTGCAGCGCCACAGTAAACGGATGGTGCGGGGGGAAGGAAGAATGCCCCCGGATGATAAGCCGCACAGCTAGCAGCCTGCCGGATTAAAGGAGATCGGCTGCAAAAAGCTTGCCCATAGGGACCCTTTTTCACCGCTTTTGCAGCCAGGAGAACAACGGTAAGCCCTCACAATCTGTCCCGCCCCCAGTCGCTTTTTCGCTTCGGTTACTAGATTGCCAGTGTAATGAGTCAGGCATATCGCTACTTCCCGGTTTATTCATTTGAATCGGTTATGTAACGATATCCCTGACTCACTAGGAAACCACCATAAACCTCGCCTCTGACGGCACGTTTTGATTATTAACCACAAAGAGCATGTAGGAACCCGGCGGCGCGATATTTCCATTGGCCGGGGCCGTCG
>JBOIFK010000306.1:0-2790 GCA_050741585.1 Nitrosospira sp. | reverse complement strand
TGGGTGCAGCGTCTTGACGCGCCCATCCAGCATTTCCGGAAAACCGGTGTAGTCGCCCACTTCGGTAATGGCCAGGCCGGCATCCTTCAGCAATTTGGCGGTGCCGCCAGTGGAAAGGATGGCTACTCCAAACCGGCAGAGTTCGCGTGCGAATTCGACAATGCCGGTTTTATCGGAAACGCTGATCAGGGCTTGTTTAATGGTCATTTATTGGAGTCGAATTATTTGAAGCCCGCCCTCGCTGTCCGCTTCGCGCCACTTCCCGGGCTACTTGGCTAATTTGACTACTTGGGCTGATTGTGGCTAATTGGGCTACCGGAGCTATTTAATCTGATACTGCTTCATTTTGTTACGAAGCGTATTGCGGTTGATGCCGAGCAATTCGGCCGCGCGTGTCTGGTTACCCTCGGCATGCTGCATTACCAGCTCGATCAACGGCTTCTCCACGCTGCGTATTACCATGTCATAGATAGGATGGGGCTTTTCACCATCCAGATCGTTGAAATAACCATCGACGGCCTGGCGTACGCAACGGGCGATTTCATTTTCGTTAATTATGCTCATGCAACCAACTCCTCAGGCTCAACATAAGTCAAGCGCCGGCCGTGGGCGGCAAGCTCACTAAAAAATTCGTTAACCGCCGCCAGTTGCTGGTCAGAGGTTTGCAACTGGTTCATTGCGTGGCGGAATACGGCTGAGCCAACCAGCCCTTTTGTGTACCAGGATATGTGCTTGCGGGCGATACGCGCACCGGAATATTCACCATAGAAATCGTACAGTTCATGCAGATGCTTGATGAGCACACGGTGAATCTCGGCCACTTCCGGCAGCTGGAGATGATTGCCGGTGGCCAGATAGTGGCTGACCTCGCGGAATATCCATGGTCTCCCTTGGGCAGCGCGGCCGATCATGACGGCGTCGGCACCCGTATAGGCAAGCACATACTTTACTTTTTCAGGCGTGGTGATGTCCCCGTTGGCGATAATCGGGATTTTTACCGCAGCCTTTACTGCGGCGATAGTGTCATATTCAGCGTGACCCGTGTAGGCACAAGCGCGGGTCCGCCCATGAATAGCCAATGCCTGGATGCCCGCGCTCTGGGCAATTTGCGCCACGGCGAGCGCATTTTTGTGCTGTGTATCCCAACCAGTGCGGATTTTCAGGGTGACGGGCACGCTTACCGCACCAACCACAGCATCCAGTATCCTCCCCACCAGCGGTTGATCCTGCAGCAATGCAGAGCCCGCCATCACGTTGCAGATTTTCTTGGCCGGGCACCCCATGTTGATATCTATGATCTGCGCCCCTTGCGCAACGTTGTAGCGAGCAGCTTCCGCCATCATCGCCGGGTCTGCCCCCGCGATTTGTACCGAAATTGGATCGACCTCTCCTTCATGGTTGGCGCGACGCCGGGTCTTTTCAGAGCCCCACAATAGCGAGTTGCTCGAGACCATTTCCGATACCGCCATGCCCGCACCCATGCTCTTGCACAACTGCCGGAAAGGACGATCAGTTACCCCCGCCATAGGCGCAACAATAAGATTGTTTTTGAGAATATGACGACCAATCTGCATGATTCTGCCTTGAATAGCGGGGCTAGTGCGACGGGATGAAAGACAAGAACACGTGCAATTTTATCAGGCTATTGGATTTTACATAGCCCCGGTGCTCTTCAGAGACTTCCGCGACAGGGTATCTGTCTGCCACGGCAAAGGATAGATGTAAGATTTTACAGGTGACAATCATGGGCTTTTACTTTATATCGCTGAATGAACGCGGAGTGAGGATATCAACGATTCATCTGACATGCCTCTGAAATTCTCCCGTTTACCTCAGATTTAAACAGTACTTTACCGATCAACCTCTTGCACCGAACATCATGCGGCGCGCGACGAAACGCTTGGCCTGCGGCAGACAATCCAGTGCGCTCAGCCCCATGCTGCGCATGCCTCCTAGTACAGGATGGTCATTGGAAAAGAGTTTTACCAGGGAGTCGGTGAATACGCGTCCCACCCCGCTGTCCACCCTGCGCTTGTGGCGATACCTCGCCAGCATGGCGGATGCGCCTATTTCAGCTGGCGATGCGATAATCTCCTCGGCCAGTTCCCGCGCATCACGCAGCCCCAGATTAAACCCCTGTCCCGCGACCGGATGCAAGGTTTGTGCCGCGTTGCCTACCAATGCAACACGGCAAGCCGTGATGGGGGAAGCATACTTAAGCGCAAGGGGAAAACCGGAACGTTTACCGGCTTCGACGAATTTACCGAGACGATCGCCGAAGTGGTCATGTAGCCGGACAAGGAAGGCTGCGTCATCCAAAGCGAGGATTTCCTGTGCCGCAGAAGGAGAAACAGTCCATACCAGGGCAAAGTCTTCGCCCGAAGGCAATAACGCCACAGGACCGTCCTGGGTGAAGCGCTCATAAGCCACGCCACGCTGGGCGCGCGCAAGCCCTTTACTGGCAGATCCGGTTGCTTTCGGTGAACGCGATGAACGCGACACAGGACCGCCTTTCGCCACGGATGATTTCACCGGTGCTGCCGAATCCATGTTCGCCGAATGCTCACTTTTGATACGCGCCACCACTGCCCATTGCTGGTAGTCGTGCACATGCTGGGTAACGCCTTCAACTTGCGCAGTGAGGCGGCCACCATCTGCCAGCACCAGCAGCTTTGCCGTTGCTTTTTTTGTTGCCTCATCATGCTGAAATTCAATCTGTCCCATCCGTGTGCTGGTTTCCAATCGCGTTACCTCAGCTCCGACCAGATAGTCGATGTCACTGTGTTGCAG